>NZ_JAMBNV010000002.1:300000-497594 GCF_023715245.1 Sporosarcina luteola | reverse complement strand
ACTTGCATGTATTAGGCACGCCGCCAGCGTTCGTCCTGAGCCAGGATCAAACTCTCCATAATAGAGAAATTCGAGTAGCTCGAGTTTCTTGCTGGCATCAATTAAGATGTCAATTTGAATCCGAAGACTCGTTTGTTCTTTTCACCGACGAGGTCGGCTCCAGAACTTTATTTGTTGACGTTTTGCTGTTCAGTTTTCAAGGTTCATTGTGCGTCGCTCGGTTAGAAGCAACTCTTATATAATACCACGTTTACATTCCCGATGTCAACAACTTTTCTAAAAAAGATTTAAGTTGTTTTCAAAGCAGTTATTCACTTACCGGAAAGGCAACGTTATCAACTATACCACCCGTCCTTTTCAATTGCAACCCCTTTTGTAATCTTTTTTTGTCCTTCTCCATCTACTAAAGCCACGATGTATCTTTACAGTCGCGGCTTTATTCCATTCAATCTATGATCTTCGAAATCGCAATGCTTCTATGTGTCGCTAAATCAATGAGAATCCCATCCGATTCTTTTTTTACCATTGGTCTTAATGGAGTATCACGATGAATGAACATGATTTCGCCGACTTCGCCATCCGTCAGCTTCACTCTTGTACCAATGGATAGATTCCCGACAAGTCTATGAAGTGCTTCTACGACTCTAATATCGAATTTGCCGAACTCTTCCTCTTTGATCATTTCAATCACTTTGTATGGGGAATGTTTTACTCTATATAATCTTTCAGATGTCATGGCATGAAATACGTCAGCAACAGCAAGGATTTGGGAGAATGCCGAAATGGTATCCATTTTCTCTCCGCGTGGATAGCCACTTCCATCGAGCCGCTCATGATGCTTAAGGATTGCCAGTTTCATATCCTGCCTAAGTAAAGGCGTATCCTGTATCATCTTCACACTGAACAACGTATGCTTTTTCACTTCGTTGTACTCTTCTTTCGTAAGGAACGCGGTTTTTTCCAATATGGAAGGCGCAATTTTAGCCATACCGCAATCCGCCAATGCACCCGCCAATCCTAATTGCAGCGCATCTCCCTTTTCATATCCCATTTGATTGCTGATAGCTGCTGCGAGAATCCCGACAGCGACCGAATGATGATAAATGTATTCTTCCGGATTGGAAAAATCGTTCAACATCGTAAGCATTTGCTTCTGCTTAATGAATTTCTCGATCAATGGAATGATGAATCCACGGACTTTTGGGACATCGGGATGTTGACCGGCACGCCAATTGCTGAATTCCTTTTTATAATTACGGACCGCTTCGTTATATTCTTTGCGTAGTTGATACATGCTCAACGGAATATTTTCAAGAATGTCCCCAGCATTCATGGAAGAACTTTTCTCCGACTCAGGAATGTCTTTCTGGGCGACCCGTTCTTCCACTTTCACGCGTTGCACTCCGAAAGCCTGTAATACTTCAACATGTTCCTGTGTTAGTTCCGTGTCTTTTCGTATTATCGGAAACTTCGTTTTACTATACACATCTTCTTTAAGTACTATTCCTGTTCGCAGTTCACTGATTGTCTTATATACTTCCATGTCTAAGTTGTCACCACTTTCCAATCGTCTCTTAAGGACTATCATACTGCAAATATTCAAAATAGACGATAGAAAAAAAGTTATTGAGCAGCATTCAGCCGGCTCAATAACTTTTTAACATTATTCTTCTTCTATTTCTTCTATATGGTCCGCTTCGATGGATCCTTCCATCTCTACGTCCGTGTTACTATCGTCGGTTTCGTCGGTTTCATCAAACTCTTCATGTTCTTCTTCCTTTTCGACTTTTGCAACTGTCGCGACAAGCTCATCTTCTCCAAGACGGATCAGGCGGACACCTTGCGTACTGCGGCCGATTGAGGAAATGTCTTCAATATCCATGCGGATCAGTATGCCATGGATCGTGATCAACATGAGGTCTTCCGATCCGTCGACTGTCTTCATCGCAACGAGCTGTCCGTTCCGATCAGTCACATTCAACGTCTTCAACCCATATCCGCCACGGGACTGGATGCGGTATTCGTCTTCAGGAGTCCGTTTACCGAAGCCCTTTTCGGTTACAACCAGGATTTCATCGCCCTCTGAAACAGTATCCATGCCGACAGCGATATCTCCTTCTCGTAGACGAATGCCGCGCACACCACTTGCGACACGTCCCATCGATCGGATATCACGCTCGTCGAATTTAATAAGCATGCCATCACGTGTACCGATTGCGATGTTCTGATCACCGGTTGTCATTTTCACACCGATCAGTTCATCATCACCCCGCAATGTTAGAGCGATAAGGCCGTTAGAGCGGATATTGGCAAAGTCGGCTACAGATGTACGCTTGACCACGCCGGCTCTCGTAGCGAAGAAGAGATATTTATCCTCCTCGAATTTGTCCACAGGAATCATGGCCGTGACTTTTTCATCCTTGTCGACATCCAACAGATTGATGATCGGCAATCCTTTCGCCGTCCTGCTGAATTCCGGCACTTCATATCCCTTTTTACGGAATACCCTTCCACGGCTAGTAAAGAACAGGATTGTGTCATGTGTTGAAGTGTTCAATAAATGCTCGACAAAGTCATCATCATTCGTTCCCATTCCTTGGATGCCGCGGCCTCCGCGACGCTGGCTCCGGTACGTATTGGCAGGAAGCCGTTTGATATAGCCATTATGCGTCAACGTCAATACGGAGTTCTCGACAGGGATGAGATCCTCATCCTCGAGCATCTCAGCACCGCCACTGCCAATCTCGGTCCTGCGGTCATCGGCGAAACGCTGCTTCACTTCAAGCAGCTCTTCCCGGATGATCTCAATGACTTTTTCCTCGTCTGCAAGAATGGCGCGCAACTCGGAAATCAAGGTTAAGAGCTCTTGGTATTCATTCTCGATTTTATCCCGTTCCAGTCCTGTCAAACGTTGGAGACGCATGTCAAGGATTGCCTGAGATTGACGTTCGGACAAATTGAAACGTTCCATCAGACCTGTTTTCGCTTCATCGGTCGTTTTCGAACCGCGGATCAACGCGATGATTTCATCGATATGATCAAGCGCAATCCGCAGACCTTCCAAAATATGCGCGCGGTCTTCAGCTTTCCTCAACTCGTATTGAGTACGTCTCCGGATGACCACTTTCTGATGTTCCAAATAATGATAAAGGATTTCTTTCAGTGCTAAGATTTTCGGCTGTCCATCTACAAGCGCAAGCATATTAATCCCGAAGCTCGATTGAAGCGCCGTATGCTTATAAAGGTTATTCAGCAACACATGAACATTTGCATCCCTACGGACGTCGATGACAATACGCATACCTGTCCGGTCGGATTCATCCGCCAAATGTGTGATGCCTTCAATCCGTTTGTCACGGACGAGCTCGGCAATTTTTTCAATAAGCCGTGCCTTGTTCACCTGGTAAGGAAGTTCTGTCACGATGATTGTCTCTTTGCCGTTCGAGTGCGTCTCGATTTCAACTTTACCCCTGATGATAATCGAACCGCGCCCGGTTTCATATGCTCTGCGAATACCGCTTCTACCGAGAATGATACCGCCGGTCGGAAAATCCGGTCCCGGAATGATATCCATCAATTCCTCAGTAGTGATTGCCGGATTGTCTGCCATCGCAAGCACTCCGTCAATCGTTTCTCCCAAATGATGGGGAGGGATGTTCGTAGCCATACCGACCGCTATGCCCGATGTTCCGTTGACAAGCAAATTCGGAAAACGGCTCGGCAGAACAATCGGTTCTTTTTCTTGGCCGTCATAGTTATCTTGGTAATCGATTGTATCTTTATTGATGTCTCGAAGCAGTTCCATTGCGATCCGGGACATTCTAGATTCCGTATAACGCATCGCCGCTGCCGCATCGCCATCAACGGAACCAAAATTCCCATGGCCATCGACGAGCATATAGCGATAGTTGAAATCCTGCGCCATCCGGACCATCGTGTCATAAACGGCACTGTCGCCATGTGGATGATACTTACCGATTACATCACCGACGATACGGGCTGATTTCTTATGTGGTTTATCCGCGGTGTTTCCAAGATCTTGCATCGCATAGAGAATACGGCGGTGGACGGGCTTCAACCCATCCCTCACGTCAGGCAATGCCCGGGAGACGATGACGCTCATCGCATAGTCGAGAAAGGACGTCTTCATTTCCGTACTGATGTTAATGCCTTGGACACCACGTTTTGGCATATCTGCCATATTGTCAAACTCCTTTCAACTCAGGCGCTTTTCACACACAGCCTGTCAACTCAAAAAGGTCCCTTCTGTTGCGGGTCCCTGTTCCATTTTTCGTTTATTGAATAAATCAAGTATCCAAATTCTTTACGTACATCGCATTTTCCTCAATGAATCTGCGGCGCGGTTCAACTTCATCACCCATTAATTGCTCGAATGTTGAATCTGCATCAAATGCATCTTCGAGCTGCACTTGAAGGAGTGTACGCTGATCCGGATCCATCGTCGTTTCCCATAACTGTGTCGCGTCCATCTCACCAAGACCCTTATAACGTGTAATGACCGGTTTCGGAACGGAAGAAAGCCGGTTCATGATTTCTTGGAGTTGTTCTTCGTCGTAACAGTATTCTTCATGCTTGCCTTGTTTGACCCGGTAAAGCGGCGGTTGTGCGATATAGACATAACCTGCTTCAATCAACGGCCGCATGAAACGGAAGAAGAATGTCAATAATAACGTCCGGATATGTGCTCCGTCGACGTCGGCATCCGTCATGATGACGATTTTATGGTAACGCGCCTTCGAAAGATCAAATTCATCCCCGATGCCTGTACCGAGTGCTGTAATCATCATCCGGATTTCCGCATTTCCTAAAATACGGTCCAATCTGGCCTTTTCAACATTCAGGATTTTACCACGTAATGGCAGGATCGCTTGGAAATGACGGTCACGTCCGCTTTTCGCAGAACCACCTGCCGAGTCTCCTTCAACGATGTACAATTCACTGATTGCCGGATTGCGTGAAGAGCAGTCCGCCAGTTTTCCAGGAAGGCTCGATACTTCCAATGCTGATTTCCGGCGCGTCAATTCACGTGCATTCCTTGCAGCAATTCGCGCCCGGGCAGCCATAAGGCTCTTATCGATCACCAATCGTGCAGTCACCGGGTTTTCAAGAAGAAAACGTTGGAACCCTTCAGAGAATAAAGTATTCGTGATCGTGCTTACTTCGGAGTTGCCCAATTTTGTTTTCGTCTGTCCCTCGAACTGAGGGTCTGGGTGTTTAATTGAAATGATGGCCGTCAATCCTTCTCGCACGTCATCGCCTGAAAGGTTCGGATCTGCTTCTTTCAGCATTCCGTTCTTCCTGGCGTAGTCGTTGACAACACGAGTCAATGCGGTTTTAAACCCGGATTCATGCGTACCGCCTTCATACGTATTGATATTATTCGCGAATGAAAACAGGTTCTCCGCATAGCCGCTATTGTATTGCATCGCGATTTCGATGGAGATGCCATCTTTCTCACCTTCTATGAAAATTGGTTCCTCATGGATCGGTTCTTTGTTTTTATTTAAATGTTCAACGTAGGACTTGATGCCGCCTTCGTAGTAGAACGTATCTGTGCGAATTTCCTCCTCGCGTTCATCCGTGATGCTGATGCGCAAGCCTCTGTTCAGATACGCCAACTCACGCAGACGATGTGCCAATATTTCATATTCATAGACTGTCGTTTCCGTGAATATTTCAGGATCTGCTTTGAATCGTGTACGCGTTCCAGTTTCGTCGGTTTCACCGATGACTTCCAATTCATGCGAAAGAACGCCTCGTTCAAATTGGATAAAGTGAAGTTTACCATCCCGTCGCACATAGACTTCCGTCACTTCGGAAAGTGCGTTCACGACAGAGGCACCGACACCGTGCAAACCGCCTGATACCTTATAGCCTCCGCCTCCGAATTTACCTCCGGCGTGAAGAACCGTCATAATGACTTCAACGGCTGGTCTGCCTGTCGATTCCTGGGTGCCAACCGGAATGCCGCGCCCATTATCGTCGACGCGAATCCAGTTATCCTTTTCAATTGTCACTTCAATATGGTCGCAATAGCCCGCCAACGCTTCATCGATACTGTTGTCGACAATTTCCCATACAAGATGGTGAAGCCCTCGCGAACTAGTTGTACCGATGTACATGCCCGGACGTTTACGGACAGCTTCCAAGCCTTCTAGGACCTGTATCTGATTCGCATCATAAGCCATTTGCAATTCTTTTTCTTCCATAGCCAAACCGTTCACCTTTCCTTTCCACGCATCGATCTAATCTTCTATTACTTTTCAGACAGGAATGGATTTAATTCTCTTTATCGCTGACCCTGCCAGCAGATACTTCATATAGCTCGGCATCACGTATCGTCTCATGATCGATTCCCGCGATATTCGTCGTCGTGACAAATGTCTGCACTTGGCCCTGCATGATATTCAGCAAGTGGGACTGGCGGTAATCATCGAGCTCGGATAACACGTCATCCAAAAGAAGAACCGGGGTCTCTCCGACTTCCTGTTTGACGAGGTCTATTTCCGCAAGTTTGAGCGACAGAGCAGTTGTCCGCTGCTGCCCTTGCGAACCGTATGTTTGGATATCGTAGTCATTCACAAAAAAATGGAGATCGTCACGATGCGGTCCGATCAGAGTCATCCCACGTTCTAATTCACGACGTCTCACTTCTTGCAATTTTTGACTAAGTATTTCTTCCATCTGCTCAGCAGTCTGCCCAGAATCCAACTCTTTTAATGTTCCATACGTCACTTTTAGCTGCTCGATGCCTCTGGATATCCCTTTATGGATCGGTTCCGCCCATTTCTGGAGCAGTTCGATGAAATAAAACCGTTTCCGGATGATCTGGACAGCCAGCTGTATATATTGTTCTGTATAAATATCGAACATGACGTCCGTAAAATCCAATTTTCCGCGATGATCTTTGAGGATTGCATTCCGTTGCTTTAAGACCTTTTGAAAAGTCAGCAGGTCATGTAGATAGACGGGGGATATTTGTCCGATTTCCATGTCTAAGAATCTTCTTCGGACTTGTGGACTTCCCTTTACAAGATTCAAGTCTTCCGGAGCAAACATGACAACATTGAGCTGACCGATATATAGGCTGAGGCGGTTTTGTTCCAGATGGTTGACCCGCGCTTTCTTGCCTTTTTTCGATATCGTCAATTCAAGCGGAAGACGTCCGTATTTCCGCTTTATGTCCCCTTCTATTTTACCATACTCTTGCTCCCAACGTATAAGTTCACGATCGTTTGCAGTGCGGTGCGATTTCGCCATTGATAATACGTAGATCGCCTCCATGATGTTGGTCTTGCCTTGCGCATTTTCTCCAATCAGAACATTGATATGCGGGGAAAAGGATAGTTCAAGGGATTCATAATTCCGATAATCCGTTAGAGCAAGCCGTTCAATGTACATCCGATTGACCATCTGAGGATGTGGATATCTTGAATTTGCCGACGCCGGGAAGTGTGACGATATCCCCGTCATATAGCTTTTTGCCTCGTCTGCGATCAACTTCACCATTTACGTAGACAGTGTTTTCCTCCAAATACCATTTGGCCATACCGCCCGAGCTTATGCTATTCGACATTTTTAACAATTGACCTAATGTAATGAATTCCGTATCAATTTTCATGATTTCCATCCGCTTCAGTCCTTCATAAGTTAGTCTGTTCCTCTATTTTACCGAACTTTCAGCTGTAAGTAAAAATGTAAATGAAAAAGAGCTTGCACTAAATAAAAAGAAACAGGCGAAGGAAAACGTTTTGCATTCCTTTGCCTGCTGATAAAAGTAGACAGTCTCTTAGTTGTTAAAAAGTCCTGACAGGTAAAATCAATTGTAAAATTGCATCGCTTTCCATTGATTTCAAGATGAATGGCCTCATGGCACCTGTGAAATGGATCGCAATGTCCTGCCCTTCGATCGCTTTCAATGCATCCATCATATATTTGGCGCTGAAGGAGATCTTAAGATCCTCACCATTCACATCAATCGCTTCGATCAATTCTTCAACCTTTCCAATTTCCGGGGAGTTGGATGAAACTTCGATGGCATTGCCGCCTTCTGCAGCGAAGCGGACAATATTATTCCGGTCTTCACGGGCAAGAAGCGAAGCCCGATCGATTGCCTGTAATAATTTACGGCCATTCACTTGTACGGTCGTTTTATATTCCGAAGGGATCAATCTTGACGTATCCGGGTAATTCCCTTCCAAGAGCCTTGAATAAAACAGTACGTTTCTAGATTTGAATAAGACCTGCTGATCTGCAATAACAATTTCAACAACGTCCGAGTTGTCCTCAAGGATTTTATTCAGCTCCTGAAGGCTTTTGCCAGGAATGACGACACTGAATGGGCTTTCCGGCATCATTTCAGGAACGATTTCCCTTCTAGCCAGACGGTGGCTGTCCGTTGCTACGCATACGAGCTTCTCATCATCCGTTTCCCAATGTACGCCCGTCAAGATCGGACGAGTTTCCTGCTGGGATACAGCAAAGACAGTTTCCTTAATAATCGATTTCATCAAATCTGAAGGCAAAGAGAAGCGATATTCGTCTTTTACATTTGGAAGAACCGGGTATTCATCTGAATTTGAACCAATCAAATGGAATTCGGATTTTCCTGATTGAATAAGAGTTTGCATGTTTTCAACTTCAATCGTTATTTCGTTTGTAGGCAATTTACGGACGATTTCACTGAAGACTTTTGCTTGAAGAATAATTGACCCAGATTCAATCACACGGATAATTTGCTCTCCGTCTTGTTCAACAGGAATGAAAGTGCAGATTGTAATATCTGAATCACTTCCTGTCATCGTCAATCCTTTTTCATTCACTTCCATTTTCACGCCGGTCAAAATGGGGTTTGCCACTTTTGAACTGATTGCCTTCATGACATCATTCAATCCTTCGAGCAACCAGTCTCTCATTATTTCAAATTTCATTTTGCACCCTCGCTTATATAATTATTAGTTAAGTACTAAAGATAGTAATAGTAATAGGGGCTGTGGAAATGTTGATAAGTCCCTAAACCCTATATGCTGTAAAACGATTCACATGTGCATAATATGTGCACAGCTTGTTCTGTTTTCGGTAGGTTATTCACATGTGGATACTCATCAACGACCAAGGATGCTCTTAATATCCTGAATATCCTGCTGTAGATTTTGATCATCTTTCAGCTGCTTTGAGATTTTTTCATGCGCATGGATGACAGTTGAATGATCCCTGCCGCCAAATTCGGATCCGATTTTCGGCAATGATGAGTCTGTAAGTTCGCGTGAAAGGTACATGGCAATTTGACGAGGGAATGCAATCGCTCTCGTCCTTTTCTTGGCTGTGAAGTCTTCCAACCGTATATTGTAATGCTCCCCGACTGTTTTTTGGATATCCAATATGCTGACTGTTCGTGGACGGGAATTTGGAATGATATCTTTCAAAGCTTCTGCTGCCAGGTCAGTTGTAATGTCCATATTAACGAGAGATGAATAGGCAACGACGCGAATCAAAGCCCCTTCCAATTCACGGATGTTCGTATCAATTTGATTTGCGATATATAACATCACATCATCCGAAATGTCGAGCAGTCCATCCGCCTTCGCCTTTTTGCGCAAGATGGCAATCCGCGTCTCCAGATCAGGAGGTGCGATATCCGTTATTAACCCCCACTCGAAACGGGATCTGAGACGATCTTCCAACGTGGGAATTTCCTTCGGTGGACGGTCACTGGAAATGATGATCTGCTTCGATTCCTCATGCAATGTATTGAATGTATGGAAAAATTCCTCTTGCGTCTGTTCTTTTCCTGCGATGAATTGAATATCGTCAATTAGAAGCACATCCACGTTCCTGTACTGGTTCCTGAAATCCCCTGCTTTGTTATTCATGATCGAATTGATGAATTCATTCGTAAATTTTTCCGATGATAAATAAACGACTTTCGATGACGGATCCTGTTCCATAATGTAATGCCCGATTGCATGCATTAGATGGGTCTTCCCGAGTCCAACGCCCCCATAGATGAACAAAGGGTTATATGATTTCGCTGGGGCTTCTGCAACAGCGAGTGAAGCAGCATGGGCAAACCTGTTGCCTGAGCCGATGACGAATGTATCAAATGTATATTTTGGGTTCAACATGACAGAAGCTGATTGAATAGCTGACCTATCTGCTTGTTTTACCGCGGGTTTCGGTACTTGAAAATCGTTTTCTTCCATTTCTTTTGGAACGACGAAATGAATGAGCCGATCCTCCCCAGTCAATTCCGAGAGGATGCCAGTAATCAAATGCACATAATGATTCTCGAGCCAATCCTTAGCAAACGAATTTGGAACAGCAATTGTTACATTCTCTTCCCCATAGGACATTAATTTTGTCGATTTGAGCCAGGTTTCAAAACTTGGCCTGGAAATTTTGTCTTCAATTTTCGACAAAACATTGTTCCATAATTTTTCAAGCTGATCCACTCGTGGGCCTCCTTTACATAGAAAATAAAAAAACACAGGAATATGTATTATACACAGAATCCGCTCCTGTGGATAAGAAATATCCGAAAGTGTTGAAAAAATTATCCACAACCTATCAACAATTGTGGATAAAAAAATTAGGTTTTTAAATTGTTAACAGCAAAATCCTCTATATTGTATCAAGAAACTATAAGATTTACAAGGGATTCTATGAGTTACTAACAGTAGCGGCAATTGTGGAGAATTACTTTATCCACAGCCTTTTGTATGTGCAAAAGGTGTAGATAAGACCTGTGCATAAAAAAACGAGGAAAAATTTCTATGAACATATTGTTCGGCTGTCGATTTTTGAAATTGTGGATAACCTTTTATGTCGAAACGTGCAGTTGAAATTTGTTGAATACGTATGGAGTTCAAATTGGATGCATAAAAAACGGTTGACATCTTCGGCTATGCCCTTTATACTGTTCAAGACTGTCAGATTGTAAAGGGACAATGCAGGAGGTGTCTTTGAAATGAAACGTACATTCCAACCAAATAAACGTAAACGTAGTAAAGTTCACGGCTTCCGTGCAAGAATGAGCTCAAAAAGCGGTCGTAATATCCTCGCTGCTCGTCGTCGCAAAGGAAGAAAAGTGCTTTCAGCATAAGACCACTAACTCAGTGGTCTTTTTTTTTACATAGATGTTGATCCATGGAGGTGAAGGGTTTGAAAAAACGCATGCGCGTCAAAAAGAATGAAGACTTTCAAAAAGTATTTAAAAAAGGCAAGTCCGTAGCGAATCGGCAATTTGTCGTATACTCCTATAGGAAGGAAGACCAACTGGAGTTCAGAATCGGCTTATCCGTAGGCAAGAAAATAGGGAATGCAGTGACGCGTAACCGTATTAAACGATACATCCGACAAGCCTTCCTCGAAATGAAAGAAGAACTGAAAAATGACAGAGACTTTGTTATCATCGCCAGACACCAGGCGGCCGCACTTGATTTCCACGAAACGAAAAAAAGCTTGCAGCATGTATTAAGGATCGCCAAAGCCTTCAAACCGAAACAAGCATAGAGGCGTTATTGAGTAAGAAGTAGAACGTATTAAATGTTCATGATAAACTGAAATCATCGATATTTCATAGAAGCAGATTTGGGGGAACCGACTTGAAGAAAAGAGCCGTGTTATTACTTATGCTGACCGTAGTGTCAGTATTCCTTGCCGGGTGTTCGGAATTCAATCAACCGATATATGATACGAGCGAGGGCTTTTGGAATAAATACATCGTTTGGCCGATTGTGTCCTTGATCGTCACTTTCAAAGACTTATTAGGCACATACGGACTAGGAATCATTGCAGTAACAATTATTATCCGACTTGTCTTGCTGCCGTTAATGATCAAACAAGCGCAAAATTCGAAGCGGATGCAGCAAATGCAGCCAATTCTCGCCGGATTGAAAGAGAAATACAAATCGAAGGATGCTGTGACGCAGCAAAAGTACCGTGAAGAAATGCAGAAAGTGATGACGGAGCAGAAAATCAATCCTGCCGCCGGATGTCTGCCTGTATTGATTCAAATGCCAATTGTCATTGGACTTTATCATGCCATCAGCAGGATGAATGCTACTCCAGAAATAGAAATCGGGAAATTCCTTTGGTTCGAACTTGCAACTCCGAGCATTACGCTAGCGATCGTCGCTGGACTCATGCAGTTTGTCGTTTTACGGACAGGCCCGGCAATGGATAATCCTCAAATGAAAGTAATGATGTATATCATGCCTTTCATGATTATGATTTTCGGTACATTCCTGCCGGCAGCATTAGCACTTTATTGGGTTATCGGTAATATCATTTCAATTATCCAGAATATCTTCATTTACAAACCATTTAAGAAAAAAGAAGTGGCACCTGTAAAAGTAGGAGGGAAACGGAAATGAAAAAGATAACGCGAAAAGGAGCGACAGTGGAGGCTGCTATTGAGGCGGCACTACAAGAGCTCAATGTTACGCGTACTGATGTTGAAGTCGAAATTATGGATGCCGGAAAAAAAGGATTTCTCGGATTCGGAGCAAGGGACGCCGAAGTAACGGTCTCATTAAAGGAAACGATCAAGCAAAAAGCCGTTGAGCCTTCAGAGAAAAGAGAATCAGTCCAAGAAGAACCAATATTGCCGACTGAACCTACAATTCCGGCCCAACCTTCATTACCGCCAAATGTAGAAGAAACGGTAGTTGAGGCTGTTGAGCTGGCGATGCAAACAATCGAGTTGGATGATAAGAATCCGGCTATGTCGGATGAACAGGCGATTAATGAAACGAAAGCATATGTTACCGAAATTGCCAAAGCGATGGGAATCGATGATCTAGTCATCAAGCACGAAATGGATGGGAAATATCTATCCTTCCAATTGGATAGCGAGAAAGCTGCATTCCTGATCGGCAAACGCGGTCAAACATTGAACGCTTTACAGCAGTTGGCCCAGCTCGTCGCCAACAAAACTTCTGAACAATTTAAAGTCGTGCGTCTAGACGTAGGCGATTACCGTGAAAGACGCGAACAATCATTGGAGCAATTTGCAGAGCGGATGGCAGACCAAGCCGTACGGAATGGAAGAAAAGTTCAACTGGAACCAATGCCTTCCTATGAAAGGAAAGTCATTCATAACGCATTGTCAAACCGATTGGATATCGAAACGTATTCTGAAGGAACGGATCCGAACCGCTATCTCGTCATCGAGCCGATCATTTAATCTGAACCCCGTGAACTGATCACGGGGTTTTTCTATTCTAAGAAATACTGTTTGCGAGAGGAGAAGAGGGAATGATGACAGTGAGATAAAAGTCCCGAAATGAGCATAAGTCTCCTGAACTCGCGCATAACTCGGCCAAACTCGAGCATAACCTTCCCAAACTTGCGCAAAACGCCATCGAACACGAGCATAACTTCCTCAAACTCCCGCAAAACTTTTCACATCTCCCCGTATGATAACTTATCCACATTTTTTTAGCCCGATAACTATGAGAACGACAGGATTTGTGGTATTATATGTTGTCAGATAGTCAAGTCAAAACGGGTTATCCACATGTGGGTAACCGAGTTAGGAGGGTGAACAGTTTGCATTTTGATACAATAGCCGCCATATCGACTCCAATGGGGGAAGGGGCTATCGCCATCGTCCGGCTTAGTGGAGATGAAGCTATCGGCATTGCAGATCGAATTTTCCGTTCTCCGTCGGGGAAAAAACTTGCGGATGAACAATCACATACAATTCATTATGGGCATTTGAAAGATCCGTCCACGGAGGAAATTGTCGAGGAAGTCATGGTATCGATCATGAAAGCTCCAAAGACATTCACCCGTGAAGACGTTGTTGAGGTAAACTGCCACGGTGGCGTGGTGGCGGTGAACCGTGTCCTCAACCTTGTGTTGAAAGAAGGGGCTCGCCTTGCGGAACCGGGCGAATTTTCCAAGCGTGCATTTTTGAATGGCCGCATCGATTTATCGCAGGCGGAAGCAGTCATGGACCTGATCCGTGCAAAAACGGACCGGGCAATGAACGTTGCCTTAAATCAGATGGAAGGAAAGCTTTCCAAGCTGATTGGCGAGCTGAGGCAGGCGCTTCTTGAAACATTGGCGCAAGTCGAAGTGAATATCGATTACCCGGAGTATGATGACGTCGAAGAAGTAACCATTCCACTTATGATCGAAAAAGGGACATGGGTAAAAGAAGAGATTGAAAAGCTTCTTCGTACTTCATCTCAAGGGAAAATTCTACGAGAAGGATTATCCACGGTCATTGTCGGGAGACCGAACGTCGGAAAATCCTCCTTGCTGAACAGCCTCGTTCAGGAAAATAAAGCAATTGTCACCGATATTGCAGGGACGACCCGTGATATCATAGAGGAATACGTAAATGTCAGAGGAGTGCCGCTGCGTCTCGTAGATACGGCCGGCATCCGGGAGACGGAGGATATCGTCGAGCGGATCGGGGTTGAAAGATCCCGTCAAGTTCTGAAGGAAGCGGATCTTATCTTGCTTGTCCTCAATAGTTCCGAGCAGCTTACGGAAGAGGATATCCGTCTTTTCGAAGCGACCGAAGGAATGGATATGATTGTCGTCATTAACAAAACCGATCTGCCACAGAAAATAGATATGCAGCAAGTGAGGCAATTGACCGGCAATGGAGCGATCGTCACTACATCCATCCTGAAAGAAGAAGGCATTGATGAATTGGAAGAATCCATCGCTAAACTCTTCTTCGAAGGGACACTTGAAGCGGGTGATTTGACGTATGTGTCCAATGCGAGACATATTGCATTGCTCCACAAGGCGCATACATCTATCCAGGATGCTTTGTCCGCTGCAGAGGGAGGCGTGCCCGTCGACATGATTCAAATCGATGTCACGCGCACGTGGGAGCTCCTGGGCGAAATTGTCGGCGACACCGTCCAAGACAGCCTCATCAACCAGCTATTCTCTCAATTTTGTTTAGGCAAATAAAAGCGAAGGGAGGCGTTTAGCTCCGACAGGCACTGGAAGATTTGAACCTAAGGCGCTTTTTGCCTTAGAATCAAATCTGAAGTGACCGAGGGGCTGCCTCCTGAAGCCTAGATAGGTAAATAAATTATTCAAATAGACACGGAAAATTTATATATTAGGAAGGATGAACGAACATGCCACAATTTGAAGCAGGCACGTTCGATTGTATAGTTATCGGAGCAGGGCATGCCGGCGTCGAAGCGGCATTGGCTTCTGCAAAGATGGGTGCATCGACATTGGTGCTGACAATGAATCTTGACATGATCGCTTTCATGCCATGCAATCCTTCACTCGGAGGTCCTGCAAAAGGGATCGTCGTACGTGAAATTGACGCCCTTGGCGGCGCGATGGGGAAAGTGATCGATAAAACACATATCCAAATGAGGATGTTGAATACAGGGAAAGGACCCGCTGTCCGTGCGCTTCGTGCACAAGCGGATAAAGTCCTCTACCAACAAGAAATGAAACGCGTCCTCGAGGAACAGGAAAACTTGACGCTCCATCAAGGTGTCGTTGAAGAATTGATCGTCGAGGACAATGAAGTGAAAGGGCTCGTCACGCAAATCGGTGCAATCTACCGAGCGAAAACGATCATCATTACGACGGGGACTTTCCTTCGCGGGGAAGTCATTATCGGTGACTTGAAATACTCAAGTGGTCCGAACAATCAAATGCCGGCAATCAAGCTTGCTGAAAACCTACACGAACTTGGATTGGAAACAATCCGGTTCAAAACAGGTACACCGCCGCGAATCAATGGCAATACAATTGATTACAGTAAAACAGAAATTCAACCAGGCGATGACGTACCTCGTGCATTCAGTTATGAAACAACACAATTCATCATGGACCAGCTTCCATGCTGGTTGACATATACAACACCGAGAACACATGAAATTATCAATGAAAATCTTCATCTTTCCCCGATGTACTCAGGAATGATCAAAGGGAAGGGGCCAAGCTATTGTCCTTCGATTGAAGATAAGATCGTCCGTTTTGCGGATAAATCACGTCATCAGATTTTCTTGGAACCGGAAGGACGAAACACGAAAGAGTATTACGTTCAAGGCCTTTCAACGAGCCTACCTGAACACGTTCAACGCAGATTGATCGAAAGTGTCCCTGGTCTGGAGAAAGCGGAAATGATGCGTGCAGGATATGCGATTGAATATGATTCAATCATTCCGACACAACTTTGGCCGACACTCGAAACGAAAAAAATTAAAAATCTCTATACAGCTGGGCAAATCAATGGAACTTCCGGCTATGAAGAAGCAGCTGCCCAAGGAATCATGGCGGGCATCAATGCGGCAAGTAAAGTGCTCGGCAAGGAAGAAGTCATTCTTGGAAGATCGGATGCTTATATCGGTGTTCTGATCGACGACCTCGTAACAAAAGGAACGAGCGAGCCATATCGTCTTCTCACGTCCAGAGCGGAATATCGTCTCTTGCTGCGCCATGACAATGCTGATATGCGTCTTACAGAAATCGGGTACAAACTTGGGATGATCAGTGAAGAACGTCACGAGAAATTCCTCCTCAAGAAACATCAAATCGAAGAGGAAATCGAGAGACTTCGAAAAGTGACGATCAAACCAAGTGAAGCAGTTCAGGAAATCATCCGTGAATCCGGTGGAACAGAACTTCGCGAACCGATGAAAGCGGCAGATCTGTTAAAACGGCCGGAAATGAAATATGATCAAATCATCACTGTTGTACCGCCTGAAGAGAAGAAATCCGAAGAAGTGGCGGAGCAAGTCGAAATCTTCATCAAGTATGAAGGCTATATCGAAAAATCCATGCAGCAAGTGGAACGTATGAAGAAGATGGAGAACAAAAGAATACCTGAGAACATTGATTACAATGCAATATCGGGTATTGCCAAGGAAGCGAAAGCTAATCTGTCTGCTGTCAGACCGTTATCCATTGCGCAAGCATCGAGGATTTCCGGTGTAAATCCAGCTGATATTTCTATCTTGCTCGTCTACATCGAACAAGGGAAAATCGCAAAGATTACTGGTTAACATCATGTGACTGATGTGGGGTTAAGTCCGCGTCAGTCTTTTTTTACAGAAGGAGGATTCGAGTGAACGAAGAACAATTCAGAGAGGCGTTGAAAGAGCAGGGGATTAACCTAACCGATCATCAGCTTCAACAATTCAACAAATACTTTCACATGCTGGTCGAATGGAACGAAAAAATGAACTTAACAGCCATTACGGATTCGCCATCTGTTTATCTAAAACATTTTTATGACTCCATTACCGCTGCATTTTACACAGATTTGACTGGAAAGAAATCCATTTGTGATGTAGGTGCAGGTGCTGGATTTCCGAGCATACCATTAAAAATCTGTTTTCCAGAACTATCTGTAACAATTGTTGATTCTTTAAATAAACGAATTACATTCTTGACGGAACTCGCTAATGAACTTGAACTTAATAACGTAAGATTCATCCATTCCAGAGCCGAGGACTTCGGACAAAACCCGAAGTACAGAGAGAAATTTGATATTGTCACTGCACGTGCTGTTGCTCGTTTATCTGTACTTTCAGAGTTATGCCTACCGCTAGTAAAAGAGGGTGGAATCTTTATTTCCATGAAGGGCGCTGCTGCTGAAGAAGAATTATTGGATGCGAAAAAAGCAATCAATGTGTTGGGAGCGGAACTCGTCGAGAAGTTTTCTTTCAATTTACCTATGGAGGAAAGCGAAAGAAATATATTCATCTTGAATAAAGTGAAGAAAACACCTAAGAAATACCCTCGAAAGCCTGGCATCCCAAATAAAACGCCAATCATTTAATTGTTTCACGTGAAACAATAACTACTTGCTACTAACTCTGATGCGAATGAAAACAATTTACAGGCGCTTGAAATAGAGTGCCTGTCTTTATACTATCTATCAGTTTAATAGTATTGCAATCTAATAGAATTCTACTCTTTAATAAGTAGTAAAGAGGATATATAATAGATATGACGAAATAGCTAGTAACGATGAGCAGTTTTGTAAAGGTGGGTGCCGGCGATGAAAAACACGTTTTCACGGTTTTTTGGTAGTGGAGAAAAAGAACCTGATTTACAGAACAATGGTAACACTCCACAAGAGAAAGTCGATCAAGTTAAAATTGATTTAATTAAACCGAATAAATATCAACCTCGAACCATTTTTTCCGAAGAGAAAATTGAAGAGCTTGCACGTACAATCCATACACATGGTGTGATCCAACCCATCGTCATTAGAAAAAGCGACGAAGGGTATGAAATTATTGCTGGAGAACGAAGATTCCGCGCAATGAAGAAATTGGGTTGGGAAGAAGTGCCGGCCATCATCCGTAATCTCGACGATAAAGAAACAGCGTCCATTGCATTAATTGAGAACTTGCAACGTGAGGAATTGACCGCAATCGAAGAAGCGTATGCTTATGAAAAATTGCTGGAGTTACATGGGTTAACTCAAGAAGCGTTAGCGCAAAGACTCGGAAAAGGACAATCCACAGTTGCGAATAAGCTGCGTTTATTAAAGCTTCCGGATGATATCAAACATAAGATCTTGACGAAGGAAATATCCGAGAGACATGCGAGGGCATTGATTTCCGTCAAGGATGCCGAGTTGCAACATAGGCTGTTCCAAGAAGCGATTGACGAACAGCTAAATGTAAAGCAATTGGAAGAACGGATTCAGCAAGCATTGAATCCTGTTGAAGAAGAAAAGGAAAAAAAGAGAGCAGTTAAACGAAAATCGGTGAGTAAAGATGTCAGAATTGCATTAAATACAATTCGGCAATCATTGGCGCTTGTAACGAAAAGCGGAATCGATGTAGTGACAGAAGAAGAGGATGCAGAGGATTTCTATACAATCACTGTTAAAATACCGAAGAAAAAGTAGAAAACAACATAATATTCTCGTAAAATGTGCGAGACGCACTCTTGCTTGGATGAAGCAGGAGTTTTTTTGTGCTATACCTTACCACGACCAACGTTTTTTTGATAAACTAGTAAAGAGTCAAAGAAATAGAATGAATCTATTCATTATTGAAGATAACTGTTTAATAGATGAGTGAGAAAGCAGGTGCAAGTGTGGGTAAAATTATAGCCATTGCCAATCAAAAAGGAGGAGTTGGTAAGACAACCACTTCGGTAAATCTTAGTGCTTGCCTTGCTCATATCGGCAAAAAAATCCTATTGATAGATGCCGATCCGCAAGGGAATGCGACGAGCGGGGTAGGGGTCAATAAAGGTGACGTACATCAATGTATTTACGATATGTTAATCGATGATGTCAATATAAAGGAAGTTATTCACCAGACGAAGATGGAAAACTTGGATATCGTTCCGGCAACCATTTCTTTAGCTGGGGCCGAGATTGAACTCGTTTCAACCATTTCAAGGGAAGTGCGGATGAAACATGCAATCCAAGAAGCGAAGGAATTGTATGATTATATTATTATTGACTGCCCGCCTTCTTTAGGATTATTGACTATCAATTCTTTGACTGCTGCAGACTCAGTCATTATCCCGGTTCAATGTGAGTATTACGCATTGGAAGGATTGAGCCAATTACTAAGTACCATCAGGCTTGTCCAAAAGCATTTGAATGAAGGTCTCTCGATTGATGGCGTGCTATTAACAATGTTCGATGCCAGGACAAATTTAGGGATTCAAGTCATTGATGAAGTGAAAAAATATTTTCAAGATAAAGTGTACGGAACGATTATTCCACGAAATGTACGATTGAGTGAAGCGCCAAGCCACGGAGAGCCGATCATCATTTATGATTCAAGATCGAGAGGCGCGGAAGTATATTTAGAGCTGGCAAAGGAAGTGGTGCACAATGGCTAAAGGTCTTGGAAAAGGATTGAACGCTTTATTTCCGGATGAGTCGTTAACGAAAGCAGAGTCCATCGAGAACATTCGTCTGAAAAGTATTACAGTGAATCCGTACCAGCCAAGAAAGATATTTGATGAGAATGCAATCCATGAGTTAAGTGAATCAATCAAAGAACACGGAATTTTACAGCCTATCATTGTCCGAAAGGTAGGGACAATGTATGAAATTGTAGTAGGTGAAAGACGATTCAGAGCTGCTAAGATTGCAGGGTTGGCGGAGATTCCGGCAGTCGTCCGTCAACTGACAGATGAAGAGTCGATGGAATTAGCGATTCTTGAAAACTTGCAACGTGAAGATTTAACGCCGATTGAGGAAGCAGAAGCTTATCAGAAACTAATGGATAACCTTTCTCTTACACAGGAACAACTAGCATTCAGACTAGGTAAAAGCCGGCCACATATAGCAAACCATATCCGATTGCTCAGCTTGCCTGAAAAGGTGCGCAACTTGATTACAGATGGGAAACTATCAATGGGGCATGGGCGCACATTGCTCGGACTCCGAAAGAAGGAGCAAATTCTGTTGATTGCAGAAAAAACAATCAACGAAGGATTGAATGTCCGTCAATTGGAGAAGCTAGTCCATAAGTTAAATGAAAATGTTCCACGTGAAACAAAACCAGAAAAGAAAAACATTTTCATTGAAGAGCAAGAGTCGCATTTGAGGAAATATTTCGGTACGAATGTGACGATAAAGAAATCAAAGAACAAAGGTAAAATCGAGATTGAGTTTTTCACAGAAGAGGATCTTGAAAGAATCCTGGAACTATTGAATGAATAAGCCTATACCTATTTTGCTTGTTGCAAAATAGGTATTATTTTTACAGATGGAAGTGAAAACGATGATTTTATTCGGTTCGATTGTAAATGCCTTTCTTATCGTGGTCGGAGCTTTGCTTGGCCGTTTTTTATATAATATCCCTGAACGGATGAAAGAGACTGTCATGTACGGAATCGGATTGGCGGTCACAGCAATCGGCATTCAAATGACATTTGAAAGCACCCAAATTTTGATTGTCATCATTAGCATCGTTATTGGAGCAATCATTGGGGAATGGATGAACCTCGATGACAAAATAAATGAATTGGGAAAATGGATTGAACGGAAGCTCCCATCGAAAAAAGAAGGACCTGGTATTGCCCAAGGATTTGTCACTGCAACACTCATCTTCGTTGTCGGCTCAATGGCCATTATTGGAGCAATTGACAGTGGATTACGAAGTGACCATGATGTGTTGATCATGAAGGGAATCATAGATGGATTCACCTCTGTCATCCTTAGCTCCACGCTTGGCATTGGAGTCATGGTTTCCGCAGTTCCGGTATTCCTCTACCAAGGCCTCATCACACTATTTTCAACGCAAATAAGCCGCTTTGTACCGGATGACCTATTACAATTTTTCATTTCAGAAATGACAGCGACAGGCGGTTTAATGATCGTAGGAATTGGATTGAATCTAATCGGCATAACGAAAATCCGGGTGGCGAACCTCATTCCTGGCATCGCCGTCGTCGGTATTATTGTGACAGTCGTTCATTACCTGTTTTGAATCTTCCATAGGCAAGTTGAAGAGAACGGGAAATGATTCTGCTCATCTCAAAAGGAAGATGCAGTCGTGTGCTCTGCAGGACAGCTTGTTCCATGAAACCTGAAATGTTAACGACACCTTTGATGGATAAATTACCGACGGGTGGTAATTCTTTTCCGACGGCTTTGCCGGGATAGAGAGGCCCTTGATGAAATAGCAAGTGGCCGATTGAGTCGCTTCTACCTAAGCATGCATCAATTGCAACGATGAAAGAGGATGGTTCCCTCGATTGCAGTTCATCCAATTGTTGTTGTAAATTAAGAGCATGTAAAGGCTTTTCCAATGTCCCGACGACGTTGAATGGAAATAATAACGATTCGGCTAAGTGGGATCCAGTCAACGGACCTAATGCATCTCCCGTGGATCGATCCGTTCCAATACAAAAGAAGGTTAAAGAATCTTCATGAAAAGGGATTTGTTCAAGGAAATAAGTGCTGAGCTTCCAAACTGCGCCGGTTTCATTATAATGAAGACGATAATCATATTCTGTGGAAAGTGTTGTGTGCATGACAAAACTCCATTCTCATAAATAGTTCAATAATTGATTGTGTAGCAGTATACGCGGCTTCATGGGGATTTATACGGAAAGGTAAGATGCGGATGACAAATGCATTACTAGAGAGTATGAAAAGAATGTTCCTAGATGAAGAAACGGAGAGAATCGGCAGGTTCATCTTCTCTGAGGAAACATGGTTCCATATTGGAATGCTTGCTATTAAGATTTTCTTTATTATCACACTAGCTATACTTGTCGTTCATGTCGGCAAGTATATTATTAGAAGGATTTTCAGAATCAAATTAAAAGGACCTATTCGTAAAGAGGAGCGACGGGAACAGACCTTACATAAACTACTCGAGAACGCGCTCAGCTATATCGTCTATTTTTCTGCAATCCTGGCTGTTCTACAGGAGTTTAACATCGATGTGAAAGGGCTTCTGGCAGGAGCAGGGGTTTTGGGGCTCGCTGTCGGTTTTGGAGCGCAAAGCCTTGTGAAAGACGTCATTTCAGGATTCTTCATCCTATTCGAAGACCAATTTTCAGTGGGGGATTACGTTAAAATTGGCACGGCTGAAGGCAGGGTGGAAGAAATCGGTTTGCGGACAACGAAAATTAAAAACTTTACAGGTGAAATTTTCATATTGCCGAATGGAACAATTGCACAAGTCGTTAATTATTCATTGAAAAACTCATTGGCCATTGTAGACGTCACTATTCCATTTGAACTTGGCGTCGAGAAAGTCGAAAAGTCGATCGAAGCTTATCTTAAGTCGATGAGCAAGGACAACCCCGATCTTTTAGGAAATCCGAAATTGATTGGTGCTCATGATTTCACGGAGGACTCAGTCATTGAACGGATAATCGTGGAAACGAAACCGATGCGTCATTTCGATACTGCAAGGAACATAAGCATGGGCATAAAAAAACATTTAGAGCAGGAAGGAATCGAGATTCCATATCCTATGCTCGTGTCAAAATCATTTGATAACCAGTAGGGGCAAGGAAGGAGTGAGATGAACGGTGGAGAAAGAGTTTCAGTTGAAAGACGTCGTGGAAATGAAAAAGCCGCATCCATGCGGAACAAATGCTTGGAAAATCATCCGCATGGGTGCTGACATCCGGATCAAATGCGAAGGCTGTGGCCATAGTGTAATGATCCCACGAAATGAATTTGCAAAGAAGATGAAAAAGGTGCTTGTCAAAGCGGAAGCTGAACAAAATTAGACAGGAACGCCAACTATTCTTATAATAGAAGAGTTGCAAAGATGATTATGAAATTGACCTATATGAAAGGTTGGGAAATAAATGGCGTTAACAGCAGGTATCGTTGGTTTGCCGAACGTCGGAAAGTCGACTCTATTCAACGCAATAACGAAGGCGGGAGCAGAGGCTGCCAACTATCCGTTCTGTACAATCGATCCGAACGTCGGGATTGTAGAAGTGCCCGATGAAAGGCTTCAAAAATTAACAGAGCTTGTCGTACCGAAAAAGACAGTGCCGACAGCTTTTGAATTCACAGATATTGCAGGGATTGTAGAAGGGGCGAGCAAAGGGGAAGGATTAGGAAATAAGTTTCTCTCCCATATCCGCGAAGTCGATGCAATCTGCCAAGTCGTCCGTTGTTTTGACGATGAAAATATTACACATGTATCAGGGAAAGTAAATCCGATTGACGATATCGAAGTCATCAACTTGGAACTGATCCTTGCTGATATGGAAAGCGTGGACAAGCGATTGACACGCGTCTCCAAAATGGCAAAGCAGAAAGACAAGGATTCAATGGCTGAAGAACCAGTGCTAATGAAGTTGAAGGATGCTTTCGAGAACGAAAAGCCTGCTCGATCCGTTGAACTGACGCCGGAAGAATTCCAGCTCATCAAAGGAATGCACCTGTTGACGATTAAGCCAATGCTCTACGTTGCAAACGTATCCGAAGATGAAATTGCGGATGCGGAAGAAAACGAGTATGTCAAAACGGTCCGTGAATTTGCCAAGCAGGACAATGCAGAAGTGATTGTCGTCAGTGCAAAAGTCGAGGAAGAAATGGCTGAATTGGATGACGAAGAGAAGGCGATGTTCCTTGAAGAGTTAGGCATCAAGGAATCTGGCCTCGATCAACTCATCAAAGCATCTTATCATCTACTAGGACTCGCCACATATTTCACAGCAGGCGTTCAAGAAGTCCGCGCATGGACATTCCGAAAAGGGATGAAAGCGCCGCAATGTGCAGGCGTCATTCACACAGACTTCGAACGCGGCTTCATCCGGGCAGAAACAGTGGCATATGATGCGCTTGTAGAAGCAGGCTCCATGGCAGCTGCAAAAGAAGCAGGCAAAGTCCGTCTGGAAGGTAAAGAATACATCGTCCAAGATGGAGACGTCATGTTATTTAGATTTAACGTGTAAATAAATGAAAAAACAACCGGAGAAGGGATATCCTTTTCCGGTTGTTTTACTGTATATTTCGATCAGGTTTGAACAGATAGAGCTTTGGCAACTCGGGATCATCTTTTACAAGCCAATCATCCGGGAATTTTTTCAGTTCCTTATGCATTGCAAAGTCACCCGCAGCCCCGCCAATGAGAAAAGCGGCTAGACCAAGCCAGATGCCATTACTCGTAACTAATCCAATCATCGCTGGTACTACGCCAGTCGTCCAAAAAGGAAGCAATAACGCTTTCTGAATAGCCCGGTTCGTCATCAGCCGATTGGTCGTAGCATAAGCAATACCCAACTTGAGATTCATTCCGATAATCATGCTCTTCCAAGGTACATTCCCAAACACCCTGAAACCAAGAAGATGAAAAAGCTCATGAAGAATTATCAAGAATATATAACCGACAATGAAATACAGAACATTCCGGATGGAAAAAGTGAAAGATAGTTCCTGCTGTATAAGACCATCTACAACCAGCAATCCAATGAGCGTCAGAATGGTAAGCAGCATGCCACTCTTAGCAACCGTGGGTAAGTCGATTTCAATGATTTTGTCTGGTTCAGTAATATTATTCATCAGATCACCTCTTATTATAATTATACACGACTTGGATAAGTTGATTTATAGTTTGAAAAGAACTTGCCAAGGATTGAAGCGAAAGGCGGCGTCTCCTGGGGGATCAGCGGGACAGGTGAGACCCCGCAGTGGAGCGCAAGCGACCGAGGAGGCTCACCGCCCGCCCCCCGGAAAGCGACCGCCTGCAGCGTAAATCCGATTAACTATATTTAATAGTTGATTGTATGAAGACATCATGTTAAAATATGATGATGTGAGTAATAAACATTACTTACTCCTTGCCCGCCGTAACAAGTGGGCCAAAGTCCATAAGGAGGTGACTAAAGATGAGAAAGTACGAAATCATGTACATCATCCGTCCAACAGTAGAAGATGAAGCGAAAAAAGCATTGATCACTCGTTTCGATGACATCCTAACTTCAAACGGAGCGGAAATCATCGAGTCGAAAGAGTGGGGCAAGCGTCGTCTTGCATACGAAATCGACGACTTGCGTGAAGGCTACTACCAATTGGTAACAGCTAATGCAGACACTGCAGCAATCGATGAATTTACACGTCTTGCGAACATCAACGAAGCTATCATTCGTCATATGGCTGTTCGTCTGGACAACTAATCCATAGAAGAACGAAATGCAGTACCGTTAAAAGGTGGAACTTGAAAATGATGAGGGAGGTTGCATTCTGATGATTAACCGTGTCGTTTTAGTCGGCCGATTGACAAAAGATCCTGAACTCAAGTACACGCAGAGCGGAATCGCGGTAACGCGTTTTACGCTAGCGGTGAATCGGACGTTCTCTAGCCAATCAGGAGAGCGTGAAGCTGATTTCATCAACTGTGTCACTTGGAGGAAACAGGCGGAAAACACTGCGAACTTTTTACGTAAAGGAAGTCTTGCTGGGATCGAAGGCCGCATCCAAACGAGCAGCTTCGATGGACAAGACGGCAAACGTGTCTTTATGACAGAAGTCGTAGCGGACAGCGTGCAGTTCCTTGAACCGCGCAGTGCAAATGCTGAGAGATCTGGAGCTGCTTATGGTGGTGCACCACAGAACGAACAACCTTATTATCAGAATCAGCAGCCGAACCAGCAATATCAACAACCAGCTCAACAACAAAATTATACACGTACTGACAATGATCCATTTTCAACGGGCAGTGGTCCGATAGAAGTATCGGATGATGATCTGCCGTTCTAATAGAGAATTGTCGGTAACGTAGTCAAGTAAGGAGGGAAAGCGATATGGCACCACGCCGTGGAGGTAAAAGACGTCGTAAAGTCTGCTATTTTAATTCGAATAACATTACACATATCGATTATAAAGATACTGACCTACTTAAGAAATTCGTTTCTGAACGTGGAAAGATCTTGCCTCGCCGTGTAACTGGTACAAGCGCAAAATATCAACGTAAATTAACGTCTGCTATTAAACGTGCTCGTATTATGGCACTTCTTCCGTTCGTTTCGGAAGAAAGATAAGAAATACTATTTAAACCGCCTTGTGATACCGGCATTTCCGGTCTCTGGGCGGTTTTTTGAATTTCCTTTTTATGCGTCTTTGGGAAGGTTTATGCGTGTTTGCGGACGGTTATGAGTGTTTCCTGGGAAATATGCGTGTTTGATGGCGTTTATGCGTGATTCGAAGAAGTTATGCGTATTTGTCAGATGGAAACCGACGCGGACTGTCTGCTGTGTGTTGGACAGGAAGTCATCCTGTCTTTTGGTTAATCGGCGGCAATCATGATACAATTATAAGAACTCACTTTCAATGAGGAGATAGAAAATACTAAGTCCATTGACTGGACGGAGGAACAGAATGATGCAGGACCAATCTCGAAAAATAACATACGGTGCGATGATGCTCGCATTGTTCACGATACTTCTGGCGGGGGCATTCTTCATCCCTTTCCTTGGAAGCATCATTATGATATTCATTCCGTTGCCGATCATTCTTTATCGGCTGCGTTATGACAGAAGCTCGACGATTTTCGTGGCGATTGCAGGGGCAATGCTGTCCCTTATTGTTGGGGGCATTTTATTAGTGCCTTTCGCTGTGATGTTCGGGGTACTTGCCTTCCTGGTTGCCGAATCGGTACTGTTGGGTAAATCCAAGCTTTACACGTTCATGGCATCGGGATTATTTTTCATCATAACAGGTATATTGGTTTATCTCATAGCCGCGCTTGTTTTTGAAGTCAATGCGATCGACAGTCTGATGACGATGCTGAAGGAATCGGAGACGCAATTCAAGGCGTCGCTCGAAAGTTTAGGTGCACTTCCGGAAAACTATGAAAAAATAGTGGGAGAGGCGTTCACTATGTACCGCTCTGCCATTCCGGCTATGTTCATCCTGTCGGTGTATGTGTTTACATTCATCATGGTGATCCCCAATTTCGAGATGCTCCGCAGACTTGGCCATCAAGTGCCTGTGTTTCCGCCATTCCGGGAGATGAAGCTGCCTGTCATTACGATTTTCGTATACGGGCTGATCATTATACTTCCTTGGATGATGGAATTGAAACCGGATTCCTCGGCTTATTTGCTTTATGTCAATGCAACGATTATTTTACGGTTTCTTTTACTAGTGCAAGGGTTGGCATTGATTCACTATTTTATGTATAAAATGAAAATGCCTACTTTTGTCACGGTACTTTCCACTATTTTCGCATTGCTTTTCAGTCCAATAACCACACTTCTTGGCATACTTGATATAGGCGTGAATATCCGTGCTTGGATCGGAAAAGACAACTTGAAGTAAGGGGATGAGACAATGAGGTCATTTTTTAGAAGAAGAGCTATCCGATACCCACTGACTGTCATATCTCTCCTTGGATTGATAGCGGCCGTCCTGTTATTCCTCTCGAATTTCTGGGAGGGCCTTTTATTCACGATTCCGTTCACGATAGCGTTAGGCATCGCTTGGAAGCTAGAGGAACAGACGTATATGGAAACGGAAAAGCATATCGAATCCCTCTCCTACCGGATGAAAAAGGTCGGGGAAGAAGCGTTGCTCGAGCTGCCGATCGCCATTATCCTTTTTAATGAAAAGCATATTGTCGAATGGGCAAACCCCTATGCCGTCAATATCTTTGATAAAGAGACGTTAATTGGTGAGGAATTGTTCCAGCTATCTGAGGCATTCCAAACTATTCTTAAAAACGACGGACAGAAGACGACGTTGAATGTTGGCGATTCCACTTATCAAGTCATTTACAGGGCTGAGGAAAAACTGCTCTATTTATTCGATATCACGGAAAAAGTGGAGATTGAATCTCTCTATCACCAAGATCGTACTGTACTCGGAGTCATGCTCATCGATAATTATGATGAACTAGCACAGACGATGGACGATCAGACGAGAAGCAATCTTAACTCGCTTGTCACTTCACTCGTGAATCAATGGGCGTTGGATAATGGTATTTATGTGAAACGGATAGCATCCGATCGTTTTCTAGCGGTTTTCAATGAAGCGATTCTTTCCAAATTGGAAACGGCGAAATTTACGATCTTGGACGATATTCGGGAGAAGACAGCAATTCAGAATGCTGGTTTGACGCTGAGCATCGGGGTAGGAACCGGCTCTGCCGCGCTGACAGAACTTGGTGAGCTGGCGCAATCCAGTTTGGATCTTGTTCTGGGCCGTGGAGGCGATCAGGTCGCCATTAAGCATACAGATGGCAAGCTCAAATTCTTCGGAGGCAAGACGAATCCGGTGGAAAAAAGAACTCGTGTACGCGCCAGAGTCATTTCACATGCATTGCGCGATTTGATCCAAGGCAGCGATAAAGTGTTGATCATGGGCCATAAAATGCCCGACATGGACGCAATCGGGGCATCCATCGGAGTTAGGAAGATGGCACGGATGAACAATGTGGAAGGTCATGTCGTCCTGAATTTTGATGAGTTGGATGGTAGCGTGACCCGTCTGATGGATGAAATTAAAAAGGACGAAGGGTTATTTTCACAATTTATCGATCCCGAAACCGCTTTATCAATGCTGACCGAAAAATCTCTTCTAGTCGTTGTTGATACACATAAACCGAGCATGGTCATAGATGAGCGGTTAATCGACAAGGCCGAAAAGGTCGTCGTCATCGATCATCATCGACGCGGCGAGGAATTCATCAACAGCACGATGCTCGTCTATATGGAACCGTACGCATCCTCCACAGCCGAGCTCGTGACAGAGCTTGTGGAATATCAGCCGAAGAATGAAAAATTGACGATGCTCGAATCGACTGCGTTGCTCGCGGGAATAGTTGTCGACACGAAAAGCTTCACATTGCGAACGGGGTCAAGAACATTCGAGGCGGCATCCTATTTGCGGACGAACGGAGCCGACACAGTACTTGTACAGCGACTGTTGAAGGAAGATATTGCGACGTATATTCAACGGTCTAAATTGATTGAAACTGTTGAGCTCACTTCTGCCGGCATAGCAATTGCGAAAGGTGAGGAAGGTGTCATCTATAGTCCAGTGCTGATTGCACAGACTGCAGATATCCTTCTGACGATGCAAGGAGTCATCGCCTCGTTTGTCATCGCTTCCCGTTCGGACGGGAAAATCGGCATTAGCGCAAGGTCCCTTGGGGAGCTGAATGTGCAGCTAGTCATGGAAGAACTTGGCGGCGGAGGACATTTGACGAATGCCGCTTGCCAGCTAGAAATGGAAACAATAGAAGAAGCGGTTCAATTATTGAAATCCGCTATAGAAGATAAATTGGAAAGGGGAAAATGATAATGAAAGTAATTTTTCTGAAAGACGTTAAAGGTAAAGGGAAAAAAGGCGAAGTGAAAGAAGTATCTGTAGGCTACGCGCAAAACTTCCTGTTGAAAAACAAGTTGGCGATTGAAGCGACGCCTGCAAACCTGAGCCAGCTCGAAGGACAGAAGAAGCGCGCACAAAAGGATGCGGCTGCAGAATTGGCCGAAGCACAGAAACTTAAAGAAGTAATCGATGAGAAAACTGTGGAAATGAAAGCAAAATCCGGGGAAGGCGGACGTCTCTTCGGCTCGATTACGACGAAGCAGATCGCAGAAGCTCTCGAAAAAAATCATAAAATCAAAGTGGATCGCCGTAAGATGGAACTGCCTGATGCAATACGGGCTCTCGGCTATACGAATGTGCCGATCAAACTGCACCCGGAAGTTACAGCTACGCTTAAAGTCCATGTAACCGAAGAATGATAGGGAGCGATAATGATGGATCAGATGTATGATCGCGTCCCCCCGCATAATAATGAAGCCGAACAATCTGTCATTGGAGCGATTTTCCTTCAACCCGAGGCATTAATTACAGCTTCCGAAGTCCTTCGCCCCGATGACTTCTACAGGACGGCTCATGAGAAAATCTTCGACACGATGCTGATCCTGAGCGATAAAGGACAAGCGATTGACGTTGTCACAGTCACAGAAGAGCTATCAGCGAAGAAGGAATTGGAAGACGTCGGCGGCATTTCGTATTTGACGGAAATTGCAAACGCTGTCCCGACAGCGGCAAATATCGAGTATTATGCCAAGATTGTTGAAGAGAAATCCATCCTAAGAAGGCTCATCCGGGTTGCAACCAATATCGTTGAGGAAGGTTTTACGAAAGAAGACGAAGTGGAAGCTGTCCTGTCCGAAGCGGAAAAAAGGATTATGGAAGTTTCCAACCGGAAAAATGCCGGTGATTTTAAGCACATTAAAGATGTTCTAGTGGAAACGTATGACAATATCGAGCTTCTTCATACGAGAAAAGGCGAAGTAACAGGCATTCCGACCGGATTCCGTGATCTCGATAAGATTACAGCCGGTTTTCAGCGGAATGACTTGATTATCGTTGCTGCCCGTCCTTCCGTTGGTAAAACAGCGTTCGCCTTGAATGTGGCTCAAAACGTGGCGACCAAAACGGATGAAAACGTCGCGATCTTCAGTTTGGAGATGGGTGCAGAACAACTCGTCATGCGTATGCTTTGTGCGGAAGGGAATATTGATGCGCAAGTGTTGCGGACAGGGAATTTGGAAGCAGAGGATTGGCGGAAACTGACGATGGCGATGGGGTCTCTTTCCAACGCCGGAATCTTCATCGACGACTCTCCAGGCATCCGGATTAACGAGATACGTTCCAAATGCCGTCGACTTCAACAGGAACATGGCCTGGGCATGATCATGATCGATTATTTACAGCTCATTATGGGAAGCGGCCGTTCCGGCGAGAACCGTCAGCAAGAAGTATCGGAAATCTCCCGTTCCTTAAAAGCACTTGCTCGGGAACTGAAAATCCCGGTCATTGCACTATCCCAGCTTTCCCGTGGCGTGGAACAACGACAAGACAAGCGGCCGATGATGTCCGACTTGCGGGAATCTGGAAGTATCGAGCAAGATGCGGATATCGTTTCTTTCCTCTACCGGGAAGATTACTATGATAAAGAAACAGAGAATCAGAATATGATTGAAATCATTATAGCGAAGCAACGTAACGGCCCAACCGGTACCGTTACGCTAGCGTTCGCCAAGGAATACAACAAATTCCTGAACATCGACTGGAGCCAACACCAAGCCCCGTCATATCAATAATGGATAGTGAAAAGCCTTGATTCACCTGTCTAACAGGTTTATCAAGGCTTTTTGCCATATATAAGACTATATTCACAGTTGGTATTCTCCTCATTTACAACTAACATTTGGAAGTTAATAAGGAATATTTGGTTGCAATACTACAAGTTCATTACAAATAGACACAAAGCAACAAGCGACTAACTAGATATGATAAATTGAAGAAGCGTGAAAATCTCTCAGTATGATGGCGTCTAGTAGCAGCTGCCAGTCGGAAGGAGTAACAAACGATGTTTTTCAAGAAACAAAACATGAACAATCAACAGAATAGAACGGCCCTATATAAGAAGTTCCAAAAGATAGGTATCATGACAGTCTTCTTTGGAGGAATTAGTATAAGCTCCGGTTTTGCACTGGAAAAAGAGGGAGAGTCCTCAATCCATACCGTCTACCATGTCTACTCGGCCAGCGAATATGTCGGAATGCTGTCTGACGATAAAAAGATCGAACAGCTCAAACAAGAGGAATTACAGAAAGCGGCCTCCGAATACGAAGGACTCCCATTAACAATCGGAACTGAGTTGTCTGTCGTACCGGAAAAGGTATTTACCGTAGGAACAGACGATGAACAGGTCCTTGGAAAACTTCAGAACATGCTTACCGTGGAGGCGGAAGCGATCGGTGTTCAAATTGACGATGAGACAGCATTCTATGTCAAAGACACTGCCGATTTTGAAGAAGTGATCAAGGAACTGACATTGCAAACAGTTACCGAGCAGGAGCTGGCTGAATTCGAAGCCCGCCAACAATCTACTGAACCTATACCACCGTTAAAAGAAAGTGAAACAAGACTTTCAACTATTCAATTCAGCGCCGACATTCAGGCTACTGAAGGACAGACGGCACCCGAAGAGGTCCGAAGCGTGCAAGAGGCAATGACTTTGTTGAATAAAGGTACGTTGGAAGAGAAGAAATATCCTATTCAAGCAGGGGATGTATTAGGGAAAATTGCTAGTGCCCACAATATGTCTACGGAAAAACTAATGGAAATCAATCCGGGCATTACGGAAGATTCGGTCCTTCAGATTGGTCAGGAGCTGAACGTGACAGCGCTTGAACCTTATATAGAAGTGGAAGCACACTATGAATCAAAGGAAATTGCACCAATCCAGTTCAAGAAACTGACTGAAAAAGACGCATCGACGTTCAAAGGTGAAGAGAGAGTTAAACAAAAAGGAACGGACGGCAAGAAATCGGTTACGCATCAGATCCGGAAGAAGAACGGAAAAGTGATTGGCAAGTCCGTAGCAGAGGAACATGTACTGGTAGAACCGGTTCATGAAGTAACGGTCGTCGGTACTAAAGTGATCCCTTCACGCGGGACGGGAAGCTTCAAATGGCCGGCGGATGGCGGATACGTTTCTAGCCAAATGGGGAAACGCTGGGGCAGAGTGCACCAAGGCATTGATATCGCCCGGCCATCGTCACGGTCAATCTTTGCTTCTGACAATGGCGTCGTGACCGATGTAGGCCATCACGCGACGTATGGAAACCGTATCATCATTACTCATAACAATGGGTACAAGACGTTATACGCCCATCTATCGTCTATTGAGGTCAAAGTCGGACAAACAGTACCTCAAGGATCGAAAATCGGTGTCATGGGCTCCACAGGACGCTCAACTGGCATGCATTTGCATTTTGAAGTAATCAAGAACGGTTCCAATATCAATCCGTTGAGTGTGTTAAGATAAAGAGAAGGAATGGAGACGCTACAGTGTATTCTGTTGCCGTCTCTTTTTCTAATTTGGTGTAGGTGCAGAATGGAAGGTTTATTGCAAAAGTAATAGAATATATACTAAAGTAGTCGCCAAATTGGCGGGAAAGGGAATGAATGATGCAAAATAAAACCATTTTAGTTGTAGATGATGAAAAACCGATAGCAGATATATTAGAGTTTAATTTAAAGAAGGAGGGCTTTACTGTCTATTGCGCATACGACGGTGAAGAGGCGCTCGAAAAAGTGGAAGAGGTACAGCCGGATATTATGCTGCTCGATATCATGCTTCCAAAGCGTGATGGCATGGAAGTATGCAGGGAGGTCAGGAAGAAGTATGATTTCCCGATCATCATGCTGACAGCGAAAGACTCGGAAATCGATAAAGTGCTAGGGTTGGAGCTAGGCGCGGATGATTATGTGACGAAGCCGTTCGGTACACGCGAATTGATTGCCAGGGTGAAGGCGAATTTGCGCAGGCATTCGAAGACATTGTCGGAAGAGCAGGATGAGGCAACAAATGAAATTACAGTTGGAAGCCTCATCATACAGCCGGACGCTTATTTGGTACAAAAACGCGGAGAGTCTATTGAGCTGACCCATCGTGAGTTCGAATTGCTGCATTACCTCTCAAAACATATCGGACAGGTGATGACGAGAGAGCATCTATTGCAAACAGTATGGGGATATGATTACTTCGGGGACGTACGGACAGTCGACGTAACGATCCGCCGTCTGCGTGAAAAGATCGAAGACACTCCGAGCCACCCGACGTGGATCGTAACGAGACGTGGAGTCGGTTACTATTTGCGTGATCCGGAACAGGAGTAAGGACAATGCAGAAAGTCGGATTCTTCAGATCGATTCACGTGAAATTCGTCCTCATCTATATCATGCTCATCCTTGTAGCAATGCAGATCATCGGGCTTTATTTTGCTAGTAAGCTTGAAGATACATTGAAGACGAACTTCACAACATCGGTCAGGGACAGGATGAACCTTGTCGAATTCAGTGTGCGTGAAGAAATGATAAAAGACCGGTCACCGGACGATCCGTCAATTGAACAGAGCTTGCGGACCGTCCTTTCGAACTTTAATTCGGAAGACATCAATGAAATTCGGGTCATCAATGCAAAGTATAGAATATTGGCCACCTCCGAATTGGGCAATCAATCATTGGTTGGCCAGCGATCGATGGAAGACAGTGTGAGAAGATCCATCACCTCCGAAACGTTCTATGAGAATATCAACTTTGATCCGGTCAAGCGTGAACGTGTCATGGTTCGCGTGAAACCGATCACGAACAATAATAAGGAAGTCGTCGGCACGTTATATGTGACGGCCAATATTGAAAAAGTGTTCAAGCAGATCAATGAAATTAACCAGATCCTTGCGGGTGGAGTGGCAGTATCGCTGACAATCACAATTATCATCGGCATATTCATCGCCCGTACATTCACAAGGCCGATTTCGGATATGAGGCGCCAGGCGCAAGCGATGGCGCAAGGGAACTTTTCCAGGAAGGTATACGTGTACGGGAATGATGAAATGGGCCAGCTGGCAATCGCCTTTAACCATTTGACGAATCAGCTTCAAGAATCTCAGTCCACGACGGAAAGTGAACAAAGGAAGCTAGCCTCAGTTCTTGAAAATATGACGGACGGCGTCATTTCAACGGATCGCAAAGGCAGAGTGAGCCTGATCAATGATTCCGCGCTCATGATGTTGAGGATGACACGCGATCTAGTGCTGAATCGTCCCATTACGAGCATTTTAGGTTTGGACCAGGAGTATACATTCGAGGATCTCATTCAAGTGAAAGATTCCATTGCGCTCGACTTCAGTACAGAGAAGGAACCATACATCTTGCGGGCTACTTTTTCAGTGACGCAGCGGGAGACGGGCTTTGTGAACGGCCTAATCGTCGTTCTTCATGACAATACCGAGCAGGAGAAAATTGACATGGAGAGACGGGAATTCGTTTCCAACGTTTCTCACGAGCTTCGCACGCCGCTGACGACAATGCGCAGTTATTTGGATGCATTGGCGGAAGGTGCTTGGAAGAACGAGGAGATTGCCCCTTCCTTCCTCCGTGTGACACAGACGGAGACAGAGCGGATGATCCGGCTCGTCAATGACCTATTGAAGCTTTCCAGGATGGATAGTAAAGAATATGAGTTGAATACCGAATGGGTGGAATTCAATCATTTCTTCAACTCAATCATCGAGCGGTTCGAGTTCTCGAAGTCGCAGAACGTTCATTTTAAACGGTTGTTGCCGTCTGCGGATCTATTCGTTGAAATCGATACAGATAAGATGACTCAGGTAATTGACAATATCATTTCAAATGCGCTTAAGTATTCGCCGGATGGCGGGGATGTGCGCTTCGGGGTGACAACATCGGGGACGTATATCAAGGTGATGATCTCAGACGACGGCATGGGCATCCCACAAGCGTATGTGAACCGTATTTTTGATAGGTTCTACAGGGCGGACCGCGCGAGATCGAGGGCAATGGGCGGGACAGGTCTCGGACTTGCCATCGCAAAAGAAATGATCATTGCCCATGGCGGGGAAATATGGGCGGAAAGTGAAGAAGGCAAAGGAACAACAATCTTCTTTACGCTGCCTTTTGAACGACAAGAGGAAGGTGAATGGGATTGAAGTATATTGAGCCTATCAAATCAATCATCCTACTATTGCTTGTCTTGTTGAGCGTCACATTCACCTTTTCCATTTGGACGTATTCTCCGAGGTTGGATACGATTGAACAATCACCGACCGTCGACATATCCATCGGAGCACGGAAGCAAGTGGAGGATCTCATCAAGCCGTATAAGTTTCTTATTAAGTACGACGAATCGTTCAGAGGGACGACCGATCAGAATCGAATTGATCATATTGTGAGGGAAATGGGCACCTGGAAAGTTTCCCAGTTGGCTCGGGAACCGAACGAGATGAACAAGGGTCAGATGAAATCCTTTTTCGAACAGACGAATCAGTTCACATTGTTTTTCCAAGGTGAAGTACCGCTGCCGGTATATGATGAGATTTTGCCGATTGAGGATGTTCAACTTCCGGAATTCAGATTTGACCGTCTTGTCGTCAGATGGAATCCGAAGGAAATCGCTTTTGAAGCTCATTTCATCAACCGTGCGACAGGAATCCATTATCGTGGAAAGATAGCAGCCTCGGATACGATGAAGTCGTATCGGCAAATCATCCTGGAAGGGGAAAATCTACCCTCCTATGCGGAAGTGAATGTCTCAGAGTCTGTCTATTTGGCGGTCCCGACTGAACCGGTTAAAATGCTGCAAAGCACGTATATCCAGGAGGAAATCAGTCCGACACGCTTCCGGGATGCTTTATTCAATGATCCGAATGCAGTGCGACGCAGCCAAGTAGATTCGACGGATGAGGAATTTGGTGATGACCATGCACAGCTACGTGTGAATACGGAAACTAAAATGTTGAACTTTGCCCATCCCGCCGCGCTGAGCAGTGATCCGGCAGCATACCCTTCCGACTTGTTGATTGATGTCATTGATTCTATTAATGAGCATGGCGGATGGACGGATGCGTATAGGTTTTCGTATATAAATCCTACCTCCAGGTACGTGAGATTCCAACTATATGTTCATGGTTATCCTGTTTTCAGCGAGCCCCCGGTTACGGGTACAACGGAAATTGCACAGTATTATGGCGAAAACCGGGTTTTCCGGTATATCCGTCCGTACTACAAAATTGATGTGCCGCTGGCGAATGATGAAATAGAGCTTCCGCCAGGGACCGATATTGTAAACGAGCTGCTGGAAGTTGAGAATCTTGATTTTGGAACGGTTGAGGAGATCACAACCGGCTATATGATGAAACATGATTTGGAGCAAAGGATATTTATCATGGAGCCTGCCTGGTATTATTATGCCAAAGGAAATTGGGTCCGCTATACACCTGAACAAGGCGGGAGTGAGCAGATTGGATTGGAATAAAACAAAAACAATCTTCATTGTCGTCTTTTCCATCTTGAATATCTTCCTTTATTTCTTATATTTGAATCAGCGCACCGAGGCGCAAAATATTCAGGTTGCGGGGAAAACGTCGATTGAGGATTTAATGAAGCAGGAGAATATTACGTACAATGTGCCGCAAGTCGTGAAAAATGACTTCTCCTACATCTCCGCAAATATGAAATCCTTTTCGCAGGAGGAATTGGAACCGCTTGAGGATCAATCCATTGTCATCTTCGACAACACACAGATTGAATCTATAATGGATACTCCTGTGTCTATCCGGAATGCAAAAGAAGACTATGATTTCAAGGATTTTATAACGAAATATGTATGGAACGGAGCAGAATATGAGCGTTGGGAAGTGGATAAGGAAGCACGGAAAGCCATCTTCTTTCAAAGAGTGAATGGGGAACCGATTTTCTACAGCCCGAATGCGACTTTGACGATCTATTGGGACGAGAACTATGAAGTGACCCATTACAATCAGCGAATGCTAGAGGAATTCTCGAGCGACAACCATAAAAAAGAAGTGTTGACGCAAGATGAAGCGGTTAGGTCACTCGTTACACGCGGTTATTTAAAGCAAGATTCCAAAGTGTTGAATGTGACGCCAGGATACTCATCACTCGTCCAATTGACCGGGAAGCAAGTATTTGCCCCGACATGGAATATTCGTGTAGAATTGAAGGACGGCACCATCGAGGATCACTTCATCAATGCTATTGAAGGTAAAGTGATAGACTTTAAATTGGACAAGTTGAAAGAGGAAGAATTCGATGAGGCTGAGGATGAAGAAGAATAAGGAGTTTTTCATATGCGTTTCAGTGTGCTCGCAAGTGGCAGTACGGGCAATTCAATATATATAGAGACCGAAGAGCATGCTTTTCTGGTCGATGCTGGACTTAGTGCAAAAAGAATGGAGCAGCAGCTTGAAAACATCGGGCGCTCCATGACGAATGTAGATGGCATCTTTGTCACCCATGAACATAGCGATCACATTAAAGGGATTGGTGTTCTGGCACGAAGATACAAAGTGCCAATCTATGCGAATGAGAAGACTTGGCTTGCGATGAATGGGCTCGTCGGCGAAATTCCGACGGAGCAACGATACCATTTCAATATGGAGACGAATATGTCATTCGGCTCTCTCGACATCCAGTCGTTCGCAGTTTCCCATGACGCCGCGGATCCGATGTTCTACGTATTCCATCAGAATGACCGCAAGCTTTCGATCATCACGGATACGGGGTATGTGAGCGATAGGATGAAAGGGCATATCCAAGGGTCTGATGCGTTCGTGTTCGAAAGCAATCATGACGTCAGCATGCTGCAGATGGGCCGCTACCCATGGTCGGTCAAACGCAGAATCCTGAGCGACGTCGGGCATGTTTCGAATGAAGATGCCGCTGTTGCAATGAGTGAAGTCGTCGCTCAAAAAGAGACAAGAATTTATTTATCGCATCTAAGCAAGGATAATAATATGAAAGACCTCGCAAGGATGAGCGTTGCACAAACATTGGAGGCATGCGGGATCCGCCCGGGGGAATTCGTGCATTTGCATGATACCGACGCGGACAAACCGACAGAGCTTGTCACTGTTTAATAAAGATCGAAAAGCCTTGCCTTCGGGTGAGGCTTTTTGATTGGCGAGAACGGTATGTGCCTTGCCCCGCCTGTAGCTACTCAGCGCTCAAAGAAACGGCTTTCGCGCTCATAGAGACGGCACCAACGCCCAAGCTAACCGATAAACCAACTAAAAGTTAAACAATGACTTGATTCTTATTAACCCGAATGGGGTAAAGTGAGTGTAACTGTCTACAGAGAGGGAGAGGAGAATGGACGAATTCAATCAAAGACCCGGCAATGGAGAAGAAAAGCCGGTCATTCAAGAAACAGAAAGGCATGAAGAACCGCCAAGATACAGCGAAAGACCAGTCAAATCGAAACGTCGTGGCGGCTTTTTAACAGCCCTCTTTGGAGCAATTCTCGGAGGGCTCATCGTCTGGTTCCTCATGAATTCCACTTTCGACAAGGAGAAAGTGACTCCACAAGTCGGCAGCGAGACGACTGGTGAAAACAACCTGACGAGCGAGAGAGTCTCCATCGATATTAATACGGATGTTACTGATGTAGTATCGGAAGTCGCAGATACGGTTGTCGGCATCACCAATCTTCAAACAGTGCGTGACTTTTGGTCGGCGAAGGAAACGACGAGGGAAGGCAGCGGATCGGGAGTCATCTATAAGAAAGAAGGCGACAAGGCGTATATCGTCACTAATCATCACGTCGTCGAAAACGCTGAGGAGTTGGAAATCACGTTCGATGACGGAACGAAGGCTGACGGAAGACTTGTCGGCAGTGATATGTGGACTGATTTGGCCGTCGTGGAAATCGATGCAGCCCATGTTAAAACAGTCATCGAATTTGGTGATTCGGATGCTTTAAAGCGCGGAGAGACGGTCATTGCAATCGGTAACCCGCTCGGCCTTGGCTTTGCAGGTTCCGTAACAATGGGGATTGTCTCTGGGAAGGACCGATCGATACCGATGGATTTCGATCAGAATGGGACGGTCGATTGGCAGGCGGACGTCCTGCAAACAGACGCTGCCATCAACCCGGGAAATTCAGGTGGAGCGCTCATCAATATGGCGGGACAATTGGTCGGCATCAACTCGATGAAAATTTCGGAGTCGACTGTGGAAGGGATCGGTCTTGCTATTCCAATCAATATTGCAGTACCGATCATTAAAGACCTTGAAACGACCGGCACGGTTCAGCGGCCGACAATGGGCGTCAGTCTCTTTAATCTGGAGGATGTCCCTTCATCGGAACGAAGAGGAGTGTTGAAACTGCCGGAGGAGATAGCTGGGGGAGTCATCGTCACCCAAGTATTTCGCAACACACCGGCGGAAGCAGCAGGCGTACAGAAGTATGATGTCATTGTGGAAATGGACGGTAAGAAAATTTCGGACATGGTTGGCTTGCGCAAGCATCTATACAATGACAAAAAGGTCGGGGACATGATGAAAATGAAAGTGTATCGCGATGGAGAACCCATTGATATTGAAATGGAACTGAAAGACGGCAATACATTCTGAGGAATTTAGCATAAAAGCGGGCGAAAAACCGAACAGAGTGTTACACTTTTTACAAGGATGTAATAAATACTTATCCACAACAGGCAGCATAGCAGAACATCAGCTATACTGCCTGTTTTTCTGAATAAGTTATTGACATGTGGATAAGAAATTGAAATTGTGAATAAGTTTGTGTAAAAAATAATGGATGAAAGAAGTGTGGATGATGAAAATATATAGCTGTGAAACCCATATAAATCATGCATTGGACGTACTTGTTGCACAAGAGGAGACATTTCCGATCATGGAAAAAGTCGATGAAGTGAATAAGTTATCCACAAAATGCGAGTACTGTGACACACCCGCAACGTATATTGTGGCGAACAGGTAATCGGGCACAATATGTAGTTTTTCCTGTGGATATGTGTATAAGTTCTGTGCATAACATTTAAGCAAAGGTGGACAACCCTGTGAATATTACAATTGTGTCAGTTGGCAAACTAAAAGAAAAATATTTGAAAATGGGCATCGACGAATATGCCAAACGACTCGGAGCTTATGCGAAAATTGATTTAGTGGAAGTACCGGATGAAAAAGCCCCTGAGTCTTTGAGTGAAGCCGACATGGAAATTGTTAAGAAAAAAGAAGCCGACCGAATTCTCGCGAAAATCAACCCCGATGCATACGTGGTTGCGTTGGCGATTGAGGGTAAAATGAAAACGAGCGAAGAATTGGCTGCGGGGATGGAGTCGTTGATGACGTACGGGCGAAGCAAAGTTGTCTTTGTCATCGGTGGCTCTCTCGGATTACATAATGATGTATTGAAACGGGCAGATGAGTTATTGTCGTTCTCAAAGATGACGTTTCCGCATCAGTTGATGAAATTGGTGTTGTTGGAGCAGGTGTATCGGGGATTTAGGATTATCAAGGGTGAACCGTACCATAAGTAAGTGAGGAAGTGATATTTATAAAGCCATTGGTACAGGTTCCTTGGCTTAAACAACCGAATTACCTGTACCTATGGCCATTGCAGAGTTAATGTTTGCTTCTGTCAAAAATGTTTTTCTTAATAATTAAATAGTTCTTGATCTCGAAGTTTAGATAAAATAGATTTGCCCTGATTTCAAATTCTTCCCTGGTCTTTGGCAATTCTGTTTCCCGTATGGATTGTTCGTATTCCTCTAATAGCTTTAATGCAATGGTTGTATCTCCCGAGTCTACATGTTGGCTGATGTTAAGAAAAATGCCAGCGAGCATGCCTCTTTGTTTGATGTCTAACTCTGATGAAGAAACAATGCTTATAATGCCAACCATCTGTTTTAAGATTTGCAGTTGATCCTCCCGCATTTCGAGATAATAATAATCTTTGTTTTCTTTTCGTAATAGATGGTTTTCTACATCTTGTATAGCAATGTTTTTAGCCCGATTCAGGACATCTTCGACTTCGATTAACTCTTTTCCGTCCCAATTTTGTTCACCGTTTTTTAAAAGAATAGAGAATTGGTATAGAATAGCGCTGAATTTAGTTTCAATTTCCGTTTTATAGTTTTCAATTTCTTTCTTAAAGCTTGGCATAATGCTATTCACGAGCAAGGCGATTCCTATACCAATGAAAATAACGTAAAGTTCATTCAATAAGTTTTCCAAGTTGGCTTCCTTCACTGTGTAAATATGTAAAATAACAACCATACTTGTGACGAAACCTTCCTGAATACGTAATTTTATAAGGGCTGGGACAAAAAACAAGATAAATAAAGTTAATACTATTGGATGATATCCTAATAATTCAAAGCAAATGGAACCAAGAAGTAAAGATAATAGAGACGCAAAGAACTTCTTCCGGATGGAATGTAAAGTTCTTTTTTTTGTCTTCTCAATACACATAATAACGATAATCGCCGCAAATGTTGCAAATTCCAAATCGAATAGACTTGCAATCCATATTGCTAGTCCTGCACCTATTGCAGTCTTAATTGTCCGATATCCCATTCCTACCATATAAGCATCACCTACTGTTTCTATACTTTCATTATACCCAAGCTAATGGCATTTAGTTATTTTGTGCTTGGACTTTAAGATAAGATTGACTTCATAGAATAAATATATTATTCTACAATATGGTTTATTATACCATTTATAGTAATGATTATTTGATATAACTTCAGAAATGGCTTACAATTATAAATGTAAACGCTTCACTTTTTTATATCTAATTGAATAGCAATTTCTTAAAATTTAGGAGGGTTATTATGTTATTAGAAGAAAAAGTTGCATTGATTACAGGAGCTGCGTCGGGTCTAGGAAGAGCACAAGCAATTGAATACGCAAAAGAAGGCGCAAAAATCGTCATTACTGATGTGAATGAAACTGGATTAGCTGAAACAGCAAAATTAATTGAAGATAATAAAGGTACTGTACTCAGTGTTATTGCTGACGTTTCTAAAAAAGAAGATGTACATAAATTGGTCAACGAGGCTCTAAAAGCGTTTGGGACAGTAGATATTTGTGTTAATAATGCGGCTATTTTGGCCGATTTCAAAGCTTCTCTCGATATTACGGAAGAAGAATGGGATAGAATCATGGCTGTTAACGTTAAAGGAGTCTATCTACTGACGAATGAACTTTTACCTTACATGCTTGAGAAAAAGAAAGGGACCTTCATAAATATTGCTTCAATTGGAGGAACAATTGCAGGAGTCGGAGACGCGGCATATATCACTTCAAAGCACGCGGTTGTCGGATACACGAAACAGCTAACATTCAGTTACGCTAAAGATGGCATTCGCGCTGTTTCACTTTGCCCGGGCCTAGTCGATACGCCAATGGTACGATACGCAATTGAGCAAGAACATCCAGCAGCAGCCAGACAAGTAGCTTCTATTCCTTCTGGGCGTGTCGGAAGCCCTGAAGAAGTTGCCGCTTTCTCTGCCTTTTTGGCAAGCGACAAAGCTCAGCATATAAACGGTGTTGAAATGAAAATTGATGGTGGTCAATCCATTGGCTAAGTAAGGAAGAAAATCTTTTAACGGGTTGACACTAGTCAACCCGTTAAAAATTGTTTAAGACTGTAAGACCTATGGATAAATACGATTTAGGGGGCATTTTTACATGGGTAATCTATTAATACGAAAAGCACATATCAAAGATGGCGAGGCTCTTAAAGACATCAAAATTATTGATGGTAAGATTGTTAAAATAGCGGCTGACATTCAAAATGACAATAACTCAAAAGAGATTGATGCAAAAGGCAATGCGGTACTACCCACACTCATTGAAAGTCATATTCATCCCGATAAAGCTTTTCTGGAAGAACGTAAACCGAATCTATCAGGTACTTTAGAGGAAGCTTTGAAGAATACAGCTGAACTAAAGAAATTATACACATACGAAGATGTGAAGGAACGAGCTGAACGAGTGATCCGGTGGTCGGTGCTAAACGGAACTACAATAATGAGAGCTCATCCTGACGTGGATCCCTTCGAAAAGACGCTTGGGGTAGAAGTACTTCTAGATTTAAAAGAGAAATTTAAAGACGTTCTAGATATGCAGATTGTTGCATTCCCTCAAGAAGGCATCATTCAATCACCAGGCGTACTGGAGATGATGGAAGAATCCATCAAAATGGGAGCCGATGTAGTTGGGGGTTGTCCATATAGTGAAAAGACAATGGAAGATACTAAAAAACAACTGGAAATCGTTTTTGACTTGGCGGAAAAATACAACTTGCCGATTGATATGCATGCCGATTTCGGTACCGATGCGAATGATCCTCAAAATACATGTATCGAATTGATATGCGATATGACAATTGAACGAGGATATCAAGGTAGAGTGGCAATAGGACATGTAACAACATTAGGTTCGCTTGATCCAGAAGTTGCGGCGCCTATTTTTGATAAAATTGCCAAAGCGGAAGTATCAATAGTTCCATTGCCTGTTACAGATATGTTTATGACTGGGCGTGCAGAGAGAAAAAACATTCCTCGTGGTATGGCGCCTGTATTGGCAATGATGGAGCGGGGAGTAAATCTGGCGTACTCCTCCAATAATATTCGAAATGCTTTTACGCCATTTGGCAATGCTGAATTAATCGCCGTTGGGTACTTACTGCAAGTTTCACAACAGATGGGCTCCGCGGCACAGCGTCGTTCAGTTTTAGATATGGTAACGTATAACGCAGCTAAAGCAATTGGAATTACGGATACGTACGGTTTGGAAGTTGGGAAAAATGCTGATGTAGTTATCTATGACTGTGATGATTTGAGTAATTTAGTGAATGACCAGCCACTAATTCGTTATGTCATTAAAAATGGTAAGGTCATCGTCCAAAATGAATTGACACAAGATTTGGCACCTGTATTGATGGAAGATTAATAACGTATGAAACTATTATTTTTAATCCGGAAAGGTGAAGAATATTGACTGTAACTACTATGTTAAACAATTCCCGACTACCTGTCTCTGACACTCCACCTTATGATGCGCTGCAAGCGTTTGTTAGAGAAAACCACATCGCTCTTAAAGGAACGGATGAAGGGAATCTTGAAGACCTTGTGTTTGCGGTAAAAGATGTATTTAAGATTTTAGGAAGTACTTATAGTAATGGACATCCGGAATGGCTGCGGACGCATGCTCCAGATGATTTTACTTCTAGCATTGTAACTAAATTATTAACTGCTGGAGCCGATTTAGTAGGGAAAACGGTCTGTGACGAGCTATGTTACAGTATTAGCGGTGAAAACTGGAATTACGGTTCGCCACTTAATCCTCATGACCCTAGACGTTTTGCAGGAGGGTCTTCGAGCGGAACGGGAGTGGCTACGGCAGGCGGTTTAGTCGATTTTGCCATTGGAAGCGACTGCCTGGGATCTGTTCGGGTTCCTGCGAGTTATACGGGAATCTTAGGAATGCGTCCCACTTATGGACGAGTGGCGAACGATGGAGAGGCGCCATATTGCGAGAGCATGGATGTTCTAGGATACGTAGCCGGCAATACAGATATTTTCAGACGAGTTTCTGAAGAAATATTAGGACAAGATACTAAACAAGTACCATTTAATAAGTTGCTTATCGCAGATGATTGTTTTGATTCGATAAACAAAGATGTCGCAGAAGTACTACAGCCTGCTGTTACCCATTTAAAACAAAATTATGAACAAGTTGAACACGTCAGATTAAGTCGTAATGGTTTAGAAGAATGGACAGAGATTTTTAGAATTATTCAGGGGTATGAAGTTTGGGAGAGCTACGGTGGTTGGATAAGAAAACATCGCCCGCATCTTTCACCTGGTCCAAAAGAACGCTTAGCTTGGGCATCTACCATTACCTTGAGCGAGTATAAAGAGGCATTAACTAAAAGGAAACCTATTATTGAAAGAATGAATGAGCTTTTGACAGATGGCGCACTGCTTTGCTTACCTACGGCTGCTTCTGTAGCGCCTTTACGAAATAGCTCTACAGAGGAAATAAATGCCGTCCGTGCCCAATCTAGTAACCTATTATGTATTTCACCTTTATCCGGTACTCCACAGATTACTTTGCCACTAGTTAAACAACATGATGTGCCACTTGGTATTTCGTTAATTGGCGCTCCTGGTTGTGATTTACAGCTAGCGCAGACTGCCGCTGATTTAGTTGATAGTTATACTAATTGAATTGAAAACCTGAAAGATGAGCCGGATAAAGTATCCGGCTTAACCTTTCGATTTTTAAGATATAGAACTAGGTAATTATCATTCCTCTGGGAGGTTTAGGTCAATATGAGTCAATTAGGTATTGGGGCAACACAACAAAAAGGCATGAGGGCGGTTGCTCAAGAGGAAATAAAGGTAACGCAAGACGATGTTACTTTATTCAAGTCTAGAGGGTACGAGAATGAGGACTTGTTACCGAAAACAAAAGATAAACGAAACATGAGTCCCTTGAATTATTTTACATTATGGATGGGGAACTTACATAATATCCCGAACTACGCTGCAGTAGGCGGTTTATTAGTTTTAGGGATAGCACCCCTGAATATAATGATAGCATTAATACTAGGTGCCATTATAACTGGTCTATTTATGGCGTTTAATGGACAAGCAGGTTCAAAATACGGAATTCCCTTCGCACTCCATTTGCGGGCGACATATGGAGACGCTGGAGCTAAACTACCGGGCTTTTTACGTGGTATCGTAGTTGCGATAGGTTGGTTCGGTTTACAAACCTTTGTCGGATCACAAGCCCTGCTTATTATCGTCGGAAAATTATGGCCAGGCTTCCTGGGAATCGGCGGTGACGCTACTTTCCTCGGAATCGGGATGCCAGGACTAGTATGTTTTATCATCTTTTGGCTGGTGAATGTAGGGCTTGGCATAAGTGGGAGTGGATTTTTAAATAAATTCAATACAGTGTTAACTGTCTTCATCTATGTTCTGTTTATCTCCATGGGAATTTGGGGAGTAATTGTTGGCGGCGGTTTTAGTAATATTCTAAACTACGCCATAGAAGGACCGACTCAATCCATCAACCCTCTTTTTGCATACATATTGATCATCAGTGCCGTATTGGCATTCTGGGCTGCTCCAGCAACAAGCGTTGCTGATTTCACGCAAAATGCAAATTCAAACAGGGACCAAATGATTGGACAGTCAATGAGTTTAATTATTGGTTACATCATTTTTGCTTTTACAAGCATCTCCATCCTCATAGGTAGTTCTATTCATTATGGAATGGAACAATGGGATGTGTTAAACGTAATTAATAAGTGGGATAGTTTACCGGCAGTATTCTTTGCAATGCTTATTTTATTGCTAATTACTGTTAACTCGAATGTAACGGCAAATGTCACTCCAGCTGCATATCAATTAACTGCGCTCTTCCCAAAATGGATCAACTATCGAAGAGGAGTCTTCATTGCAAGTATCGTCGGTTTCTTGATCATGCCGTGGAAATTGATGGAGAATCCTGACAGCATTTATACCTTCTTGAGCGGAGTTGGCGCCATTTTAGGTCCTGTAACTGGTGTTATGATCTATCAGTTTTTCTTCGTAACTAAAAAAGAGATTGATCTTAACCAGCTATATTACGATTCGAATGATCCGACAGCGGTCAGTAAGTATAAGGGTGTCAACAAGAATGCATACATTGCAACGATTTTAGGGGTAGTCGTATCTCTAAGTGGTAATTTCATACCATTACTTTCAAGCATCTCCGATATCTCTTGGATAATCGGATTTGTGACAGCATTCATAGCGTATGGATTACTTGTTAAGTTTTCACCAACAATTAATAACGTATAAACTGTTAAAACGGCGACTTGGAGTCATACATGATACAGTAATTAGGTTGTAAATACTTCGATTTATTTAACACGAAAGGTTGAGTTTGTATGAAAATTGGTATCATCGGCGCAGGAGCCATAGGCGGACTTTATGGTGCGGTCTTGTCTGAAACAGGACATGACGTTTACTTAATCGATATATTTAAAGAACATATAGACGCAATCAATACTAAAGGACTTACAATCTTCCATGGTGACGATAAAAAAGTGTATACGAATCTCAAGGCGTTCACTGATGGGAGAGAAATTGGCGAAGAGCTTGATTTAGTTATTGTTTTAGTCAAAACATATATTACTGAAATTGCTATGGAGGAAAATAAAAATCTCTTTGGCGAAAATACGATTGTGTTAACTCTACAGAACGGCATCGGTAATATTGAAAAAATCGCTAAATTTATTGATGAAAGAAAAATTATCGCAGGGAACACGAGTACAGCCGGCTACATTGAGGAGCCTGGTGTCATTCTCCATACAGGCAGTGGGGGCACGGTAATCGGTGAGGTTGATGGTCAAGTCACTGATCGAATTAAAGAGATTCAACGCATGTTTGACCATGAAAAACTCGGAGAATCAAAGATTTCTGAAAATGTAATGTCATTAATTTGGGAGAAGTTAATTGGCAATTGCGGTATTAATCCGTTAGGTGCACTGACCGGCCTGAGAAACGGCGAGTTGGTGGAAAACGAGGAGACTTCTAACTTGCAGGATAAAATTGCGGAAGAATGTCTGATGGTTGCCAAGAGAGCGGGCATTCCTTTACGTTTTACTGACTCCTCTATTATTAAAGACTTGGCTAGGAAAACAGCGCCAAACCAGACTTCGATGCTGGTAGATGTATTAAATAAAAGAAGAACTGAAATTATGGCTATCAATGGCGGAGTTGTTGAAAAAGCCAAAGAACTTGGCTTGGAAGTTCCCATAAATGAAATGCTTGTCAATTTAGTGTTGGCGAAAGAGAAAAGTTATTTAACCAAATAACAGTTGATACTGTTCATTTTGGTCTTGGAGTAGTAATGCAAACGAGGAGGATTCAATTATGATAAGTAATTCAGATTTGAAGCACCTGCGACGTTGTATTGAATTAGCAAAAACTGCGCTAGAGAAAGGGGACGAGCCATTTGGTTCAGTCCTTGTCTCGGCTAGCGGGGACGTACTTGCAGAAGACCATAACCACGTTGCAGGTGGAGACCATACACAACACCCAGAATTTGCTCTGGCACGATGGGCGGCTGCGAACATGACGCCTGAAGAGAGAAGCAAGGCAACAGTATATACCTCTGGTGAGCATTGTCCTATGTGCGCAGCGGCTCACGGCTGGGTAGGGTTAGGCCGGATTGTTTACGCAAGTTCCTCCGCTCAGCTCGTACAGTGGTTGAGTGAAATGGGAGTTGCCCCAGCACGCGTTCGTAATCTTCCTATTGAAGATGTTATTCGTGATACGACAATTGACGGACCTGTCCCTGAACTAGCTGAACAAGTTCGCGAACTCCATCGTCAGTTCCATGCAAGCAGATGATAGACAAAGCAATTAACACATGATAGAGTCCAATCTCCAAAAAGGAGATTGGACTCAGACTGTAGACAAACACTATGAATTTGGGTGTTAGCCTACAGTCTCTTTTCTTTTGAAATAGAGATAAAGCTACAATGTTGATTTACGCTACGAGCGGACGCTTTCCGCGGGCACGGCTTCAGCCGCTTCCCTCGCTGCGCTCAGTCCAGGGTCTTCAGCTCGCGCTGTTCCCGCAGGAGTCGCCGTTCTCCGCTCCAATCAACGGTGTTTTCTATTAACTGAATGAGGTGATGGATATGATGACATGGAATCAAATTAAAGAACGCGAACAGTTGGAAATGCTGACCATAAAGCAGTTGGTTCCTCATGACCATTTGGTGCGCAAACTGGGTGCCGCCCTTGATCAGCCACCAATAGATGATTCAACGTCATATCTGGCAAGATTACTTGGGTGTAGTTGAGGACTTGCGTCACAATCATGAAATCAAAGAAATATACGGGAAGCGTAAAGAGACGATTGAACGTGAACGTGTCTTTGCCGATGCCAAAGATAAGCATGGCATGCGATGGACGACTTAAAAAAATGTAAATACAGGCGATACTGACTTTTGCTGCCTTAAATCTTAAGAAGCTGGCCAGTTGGACGTGGAGAGCGCCGGATATGGAGGCTGAAATGATACCCCTGTCTTAAAGGATTTTCCAGTTGATTGGAGTGCAGGGCGGCGACTCCTGGGGGATTAGCGCAGCGTGAAGACCCCGCAGGAGCGAAGCGACGAGGAGGCTGAGGGCAAGCCCCCGGAAAGCGTCCGCCCGGAACGGAAATCAACGTTATTTCAGTCTACTGACAGTTAGAATGTACATGTTTAAGCAAAAGGGTTGGAAATCTATGATTTCCAACCCTTTTGTCTACAGTCTGAGTCCAATCTCCAAAAAGGAGATTGGACTTTTCTTATTCTCAAATATGAAACATCCATACAACAATCGGTCCAAGAACGGATCCGATGATTGCACTTAATGCCATTGTGATAGAGCTCATCGAAAAGGTGAGTTCACCGTATTCAGCGGCTTTGGCAGTCCCGATTGCATGCGATGCACTTCCAAGGGCAATGCCTCGGCCGATCGGGGTATGCACGCGCGTCCATTTGAAAATAGAAGGTGCAACTATTGCGCCAAAGATACCTGCAATCATAACACAGACAACCGCCAGCGATGCATTTCCGCCCAATCCTCTTGCGACTTCAATTGCAACAGGAGTCGTAAGGGATTTTGGGATAAGGGAAAGGGCTAATGAGTGGTCGATCCGGAAAAGTTTAGCAAGGAGAGCAACACTGACCATCCCCGAACTTGCGCCAACCAAAACCCCTCCTATTATGGGCAATAGATTATCAAGTAAAAAACGACGTTGGTTATACAAAGGATAAGCAAGTGCGACAACGGATGGACCTAATAGGGAACTTATCCATTGCCCTCCAATCATATAGCTGTCATATGAAATATGAAACAATGACAAGATAATGATAATAATAGTAGTCGCAGTTAAAACAGGTATGAGAACTGAGTAAGAATACCGCTTATAGACTTTAGCCATCGCTAGATATGCAATGATGGTTACTAAAATCATACAGAAGGCGAGTGTGGCTTGCTGCATTCTTGATCACCCTTTCTGTTTTGTGCCTTTTTCTCAAAAAATTGTCCTGCCGTACCTGTAATTGCAATGGAAATGACTGTACTTACTAGAACAGCAAGGATGAACAGTGCACCTTGAAAAGAGAGTAACGAGGAATAGTTCATGACACCGACTGTTGTTGGAATGAAGAACAACATTAATAAACTGAGTAGAAATCCCGCTCCACTTTCTATCCATTTCACCGGAATAATTTTAAAACATAAACAAGTGAATAGTAATAAGAGTCCTATAATACTGCCCGGAATGACTAAGTGGAAAAAGTTCTGAATAACGTTTCCAATATACGAAAATATATATAAAATACAAATTTGTAAAACAACGATGAAAGTTTTCATAATGTGTTGCTTAATTTGAAACAACTTCCTTTCTATCTAGAAAAATTTTTCTTTTCCTGATGACCAACCCTTTATCAGCCTTTCGCAGTTGGAAGTATATCATTGCTCTCCTCCCTTTACAACACTGGAATAGGTCATTCACAGACTAAATTTGCTCCATTTCTAATCATATATTAATCTATCTCTCAAAATATATTAGCTTTTGAAAGGTACATTACAGTTATCAATGATTTCAAGGAGGAATTTTACATGAAAATTGTAATTGTACCATCGGGATTTAAAGAATGTTTAGACGCTGAAGAGGTTGCGATCGCGATGGCTAAAGGGGTAAGACGGTTTGATGAGGAAATTGAAGTTGTAGTTGTCCCGATGATTGACGGAGGGGAAGGGTTTGCAAAAACAATTGTGAGCGTAAAGGCCGGTGAATTAATTTATAAAGAAGTGACGGGCCCTGTTGGAAAGAAAATTGTAAGTCATTTTGGGATTTTTACTGAGAACGATAAACGGACGGCTGTAATTGAAATGGCGGCTGTTGCTGGGTTGAAGCATGTTCCCCGAGATCAAAGAAACCCGTTGAAAACGACTACATACGGGGTAGGTGAACTGATACTCGCAGCCCTTGACCTTGGTGTCGACAATATCCTGATTGGGTGTGGGGATTCCGGCACATCTGATGGCGGCTCGGGAATGGCACAAGCTCTTGGTGTGAAGTTTTTCGATCATCATCGTAAGCAGCTGTTCATCCAAGGTGGTGAAGATTTGCTAAAGGTTGCCCATATAGATTCAACACATGTAGACAAACGACTAGCGGATGTTTCCATCGATGTGGCATGCAATTGGACGAACGTACTTTGCGGGGAGAAAGGGGTAGCTCGAGTCTTTGGCCCGCAAAAAGGAGCGACTCCCCACCAAGTGGAAAAATTGTCGGCTGCACTGGAGCACTATGCCGCTTTAATTCAAAAGAATAGTTCACTCGATGTCAGGACATTGCCAGGCAGTGGCGCATCCGGCGGGCTTGGAGCAGGATTAATTGCCTTTACAGGCGCAACCCTTCACCCGAGGTTCGATATTATTAAAAATTATATTGATATAGAGGAGAAAATTGCAGGGGCGGATATCGTACTCACGGCGGAAGGCAGTATCGATTTTCAAACACCGAACGGAAAAATTCCAGCTGAAGTGGCTAGGATTGCGAAAAAGAATCAAATTCCGGTTATAGCGATCACAGGTACGATCGGTAAAGGTGCAGATCTAAACTACCAGGCAGGTATCGATGCATATTCAAGCATCATTCAAAAACCGGCAACATTGGAAAAGGCGATCAGTAAAGCACCCCAATGGATTGAAGACAGTATTGTAGCAGTTCTTCGCCAAGTGAGCGTAGGACTTCGGATTGCTAGAAGAAAAATGGCATAGATGAGGTGGTGGACCGATGATTACGAGAATGAATAAAAGAAGGACAAAAGAAAGCTTCGCAGTTGCTCTAGTCGACAGAATTTCAACGGCAACATTAGGGATTATTAGTGTCCATGTCTTCTACTTGATGATCATTGCTTCAGCCGCCCAACTTGGTTATGCTGCAAAAGTTTCTCTTTTCGCATTTTTGTCTGCCATGACTTTATGGGTTGCAACAAAAATTCCTGCGGGTTTTGTAGCAATCTCGTTACTCATATTTATTGTTTTATTAAAGGCAGGTAAACCAGAGCTCCTCTACAATTCCCTGTCGGAGGAAATTGTGTGGCTGATGGTCGGCTCATTTATTATAGGTGAAGCGGTCAAACAATCAGGGCTTGCAACGCGTTTCGTTGAGTCGATTGTAAAATACTCCAGCAATAAGAATAGAGTGCTAGGAGGTGTTTCGTCGGCATTGTTCGCTTCCGCCTTTTTTATTCCATCCACTTCTGGAAGGGCCGCTCTTTCCATGCCGATGTTGGAACAGTTGCGCAACAAGTTTTCCGCTAAGGAACAAAGCGTGTTGGCAATCATGGCGCCAGTCGTTATTTTAATGAGTACTTCCGCAACATTAATAGGAGCCGGCTCCCATCTGATTGGAATAGGGTTATTGGAAACGACGGTCGGACGGTCCATATCCTTTGTCCAATGGCTTGTTTGGGGTGTACCGTTTGCCCTCGTTATCACTATTATTACAGTCGTGGTTATAAAGTTCATGTTATGGCCAAAAGAAGCATCGAACGAATTTGAATCGACGGAGAGCAGAAATGATATTTTGCCGAATAGACCATTTGGGAAAAACGAAAAAAAGACATTGGTCATCATATTTATTTTGATGGCCGGCTGGCTGTCAGAGAGCATTCATGGTTATGATATTGCATTTATTACGATGCTTGGCGCGGTGCTTGTCATGCTTCCAAACTATGGAGTGATTACTTGGAAACAAGGAATCAAGGCGGTATCATGGAATCTTATTCTATTTGTAGCTGCGGCAACTGCACTTGGCCAAGTCTTAGTAGACACTGGCGTTGTCTCTTGGATAGAGAAAGGGATGTTCAGCGCTATTCACCTGTTTAGCGAGGCGCCTGAGTGGGTGGTTGTAAGTATTATTTTACTTGTTACGATCACGAGCCATTTATATATTACATCTCATACGACAAGGGCGATTGTTTTCATCCCAAGTTTTATCTTGTTCAGTCAAAGTATTGGAATGGACCCAGCTGCGGTAGTTTTTCTAAGTTTAATAGGGATGAATTACTGCATAACAGTACCTGTCAGCTCGAAGGCATTATTGCTTTTCTACGAAGAAGGTGAAGTTTCCTACGATGCAAAGCAGCTAGCCAAAATCAGCTCCGTTTTAATGCCGATTTACTTACTAGTCATGCTGTTATTTTATTTTACGTACTGGCAGTGGACAGGACTGCATTTATAAATGAGGTGATAAAATGTCTGACCATATATTAATTATCGAAGATGATAATAAAATTGCTCGAATCATTCAGCTGGAACTGGAGTATGAAGGTTATGAAGTGAGCATCGCCCACACAGGCAGGGAGGGTATGGCCTTAATTGAAAACGAAAAGGTAGATTTGGTGATTCTGGATGTCATGATTCCGGAATTAAATGGAATGGAAGTACTTCGACGTATCCGTCAGGCGAATAACGAAATTATTGTTATTATGCTAACAGCAAGAAGTTCAGTGTTTGACAAAGTGAACGGCCTTGACTTGGGTGCTAATGATTATATGACAAAACCATTCGAAATTGAGGAACTGTTGGCCAGGATCCGCACGAACCTGCGTTTTAAGCCGAAAAGCGTTTCGGTGAAAAAAACAATCCATAAAATTGGCTCTGTTGAAATCAATACAAATACGAGAGAAGTGTACAAATACGGCAATTTAGTGGAGTTGACTCCGAAGGAATATAATTTGCTGCTCTACTTGGTGACGAATAAAAATCAGGCGATAGAGCGTGAACAAATTTTTAACAGAAGTATGGGGCTATGACTATTATGGAGATACAAATATAGTAGATGTTTACATCCGCTACTTGCGAAAGAAATTAATTGACTCAAAGGAAGAATCATTCATTCAAACTGTCCGTAGTGTCGGTTATATGATAAAGGATTAACATCATGAAATTGCAAACGAGAATACAGTTATTTACGACGGTTGTATTAATCGTGCTGTTACTAGCTGCAAATACGAGCATTTATTTTATCTTTAAAAACACAAGTATTTCATCAGAACTAAATCGTTTGTCGAACATCTCCAATCATATCCTTATAGAAATGAACGAGAAACCGGAAATTTCAATGGAATCCATGTTGCAAGCATATTTACTTAGTGACGGACTGATCCGAACTGTAGTTAAAAAGGAAAGGCACCCGTCCATTCAGGTTTTTACTGACAATACCTATCGAACAATTCCATCCAGCTATTATGAAAAACAGTTTGAGGGAGTCTTTGAATTTGAAGATTCGATGTTTGCTATCGTTTCCATTCCTGCAATAAGTGAAGGCGGAGAAATTATCAACCTGCAGTTGATTGAGAATATTGATCTGTTGTATGAAAATATACAGGAATTAAAATGGGTGTTAGTGATGACTACAATAGTCGTTATAATCATTTTATATTTCACAAGCGGTTTTGTAGGAAGGTTAATTTTACTACCGATTCAACGATTGACGAATACGATGAACACGATTGAAAAAAGAGGGTCATTTGAAAAGATTGCTGTTGCTTGTGAATCGAAGGATGAAATAAATAAAATGGCCATGACCTTTAATCGAATGATGATAAAGCTAGAAGCGAGCTACTTAAAGCAAGAACAATTTGTTTCAGATGCTTCTCATGAATTGAAGACGCCTTTGACGGTCATAGATAGTTACATAAAAATGTTGAAGCGTTGGGGGAAAGAGAGACCGGATATGCTTGAGGAAGCTATCCACTCAATTGAATCGGAATCGCGCCATATGAAATATTTAACCGAACAGCTTTTGCAATTGGCGAAAGTGGAAGAGGGTATTGAATATGAAAAAGAAGTGGTGGATATTGCCGCTATTGTTCGAAGCACGATTCAGCGGCTGCAGCCGTCCTTTAAACATACAATTCACTTTCTGAATGATTCCGGTTATAGTTACGTCAAAATACATGAACAAAGCTTTGTTCAATTGCTTGTTATTTTGCTTGATAATGCTAATAAGTACAGTGACGACAGCATAACGGTGGAAATGACGGAAAGTAACGGCTTTGTAAGTATTACGGTGAAAGACAGGGGAGTCGGCATACCGAAAGATGCACAAGCCTTTGTATTTGATAGAATGTTCCGGGTTGATAAGACGCGAAGCCGCAAAACGGGCGGAACAGGGCTTGGCCTGGCAATTGCAAAAAAGGTCGTAGAGCAGCATGACGGCAAAATCATTCTTGAAAGTGTAGAAGGAATGGGTTCGAATTTTATCGTGACCCTTCCGAAGCTGGAGGTATAAAAAATGAAGGTGAAGCTCCTTCTGATAGGTTTTATTATTCTTGGCCTATTGTTTTCGCTGTTTCAGATTTTTGGTGATTCTTCAGCGGAATTCACTGAACAAGAAGCCCAAGATATAGCTATAAAGCTCTACGGTGGAAAAGTGCTCGACTATGCCGAGCAAAATGGCGACTATGAAATAACGCTTGAGAACGATAGAGGTGTTTATTATTTGGTTGTCGATGGGAAAAACAAAAAAGTGAATACAATAAAACTTATTGAGAAAAAAGACGAACTTGATTCCGCAGGAGGAAAAGTCGTTAGCGGTACTATCGACATCCCTGGCAATGAAGATCATGTAGACAGCAGGATAAACATAAGTGAAGAAAAGCTGGAGGCGATATATGAAAAGAAGGCAATAGAAATCGCTTTGAAGCAAGCCCATGGAATCATTACGAATGTTGTAAAAGTCACTACACAAAAAGGTGATCATTATAAAGTAACAATTGATAGCGTGAAAGAAGTTGCTCATGTATATGTTCAATCAGACACAGGTAAAGTATCCTCCGTGTCATCCATCCCGAAAAAACAAAGGTATGATGACGACGATGATCATGAGGGCGAAACTGAAGATATTGCCGACGATGATTAACATGCCACCAAGGTATTTTTAATGAGAAGTAGAAAACACCAGCTTCTACCGGCCGGTGTTTTTAGCTATCAGTATTCTGAAGTTCCTCGTAAAGTGCGTGAGCCTTTTGCTCGGCTATTTGCTGATCCTTATCATAGATGGTGATCAGTTTGTTTCCAATAATAAAGTTGAATTGTTTCGTCATGTTATTCACCTACCTTTGAATCTATCTTTATAAATACCACTTCTGAGCGGTTTCTAAACATCACGCATAGTTTCTGGATATTTTACAATACTAAGATCGCCGCAACTTATCTTATGTGCAGGAGGGGAAAACATAAATGGCGAATGATTCAAAACCGAGCTGGAAAAAGGACCATCCGAGCACTTTCTTAAGCAATTCTGTTCTTAAGGCGGATCGATCGGTAAAGCAGGCGATGTCACATCCGGAAGAGATGGCAGCGGAGCATGCGTTCAATTCAATCTTACGTGCTGAAAATGCATTCGCGAACGCAGTGGAACGCAATGAACATATGGATACAGTTCAGCAGAACAAAGAACAGTTGGACTTGATGAGACAGCAATTGAATGAAGTGCATGAGCAAGTGGAAGATCAGTAAGAACTGTACGGCCATGACCCCCAAAGGCTTTCGGGGGTTCTTTTTACGTTATACTTACTGTACAGGAATAAAGGAAGTGAATGATAAATGATTTACGCAATTGTAGTATTTATATTTGCAGGACTTGCTGAAATAGGTGGAGGTTACCTCATATGGCTATGGTTAAGGGAGGGTAAGCCGTTTTATTGGGGTATGTTGGGTGGCGTAGCTTTAATTTTATATGGGGTAATAGTTACCTTTCAATCATTCCCTTCGTTCGGCAGAGTGTATGCTGCGTATGGGGGGATATTCGTCGTTCTTTCCGTATTATGGGGATGGGGCATTGATAGAAAAACACCTGATTTATATGACTGGCTAGGTGCGGCTATTTGCATAGTCGGTGTTTCGGTGATGTTATTGGCACCGAGGCAGTAAAATTCGAAATTGATTGTGTTCCTGCTATCCACGCAAACATTGATATAATAGAGGAGTGTCACAAGCTGAACGATAGCTTTGACACTCTTTTTTCATATGACAGATTAACTGGGGAGTTGAACTATAAATGAACAAGAAAGCAATAGCGGATTTTCGCAAACGTTTTAAGTTGGATACAGATCTATTGAGAATCATTGATATTTACAATGTATACATTCGGCAGGAGAGCAATGAAATCTATCACGAGGTGAGCCAACCTTTCGCCCTCTTGGATCGGGAGCAGCAAGAATTATTCCTCTCCAATTTCAAGAAAGTGCTGGGTGGCAAACTGGATGCAAAGCTTTTCGAAGTGAAGTTCCGAAGTCAAATGGAAGAGGAAGCAGACCATACGCAGCAGGTTCTCTATGCTGGTCTCCAGTCGGACAACGTCGAGGAATGGAAGGCAGAAATGCAAAAAATTGCTCAAAAGATGATCCAAGACACGCAATATGAAAAAGACATCGTTGTCACATTCATAAGAGGGAATTATTACAGACCGACGAAACGGCATAGCGAAGAGGCAGAAGTGGCGGACAGGGATGAAGTGTACAAAAACCCATTCATTCTCTGCAGCATGAATCAGACCGATCTGCCGAAACAATCTCTTGTATTTGATTTTAATGAGAAGATATTCAAGTCTCGTATTACGCTTGACCCGGTCATCAATCTGACGTCCCCGATCGGCGGCTTTTTATTCCCGTGCTTTACGGATAATGCGGCAGACGTCAATCACGTCCTATATGCTGCGGGGAAAGTGAATAAGCCTAATTTCCACTTTATCGAAAATGTGTTGGACGGCGAGGAAATCATGACTGCCGAGGAAGATAAAGTCGTTTTTGAAGAGATTGTAAAGTCGGTTGTCGGTGATGAAATGAATACACGAACGATTGCGAGCGTATATGACGAGATTCAGCGCATGATGGAAGTGGATGACGAGGATGAGGAAGATGAGAGCATTCCTACCTTGGACACAAAAGAAGTTACTCGCGTCCTGAAGGCGAGCGGCGTGGAGGATGTCGATACCGAGAAGGTGGAAATGGCATTCCGGAAAGTGATCGATGATGACAAGTATGAGATGAAAGCAAGCCATATCGTCCCAAGCTATACATCGAAATCGATCAAAATCCAAACGAAAGTGGCAAACATTGCAATCAGCCCGCAGGACTTGCGGTTTGTAAGGCAAGTTGAAGTGAACGGTAAAACTTGCATTTTAATTGAGGTGGAAGAGGACACGATGATTGAAGGATTTACACTCCTTTCGGAAGAGCTGTTGGATTAAAAGAGAAATGGAACACGTACTTTAATAATTTCTCATTTTAAAGACAAGCTAAGGGAAAAGAGAAAGGTGATCACATGGATACCAAACATGGATCAGAACGTGCACAGCATGAATAAACCCTTCATACCACAGCTTGTCTATTTTGAACCAAATGCATTGGAATATCCGCTTGGAAAAGAATTGAAAGAGAAGTTCGAGAAAATGGGGATTGAAATCCGTTTTACAACATCACATAATCAAATTCGGGATTTGCCGGGCGAGACGGATGCCCAAAAGTATCGAATCGCTAAATCGACGTTAGTCGTCGGGATTCGAAAAACGTTGAAGTTCGATACATCGAAGCCGTCAGCGGAGTATGCCATTCCATTAGCCACGGGATGCATGGGGCATTGCCATTATTGTTATTTACAGACGACAATGGGGACCAAACCGTATATACGGACATACGTGAACGTAGAGGAGATCCTCGAAGCGGCCGACAACTATATCGAAGAACGGGCACCTGAAATCACCAGGTTCGAAGCAGCTTGTACATCGGATATTGTGGGAATTGATCATTTGACTCATTCATTGAAAAGGGCAATTGAACATTTCGGCCAAACTGAACTGGGGCGGCTTCGGTTCGTGACCAAGTTCCATTACGTGGATCATTTGCTTGACGCGAAGCACAATGGACACACGCGATTCCGATTCAGTGTCAACGCCGATTATGTCATCAAAAACTTTGAGCCGGGAACATCTCCTTTGGCGAAACGCATTGAGGCCGCGGGGAAGGTGGCGAGGGCAGGCTACCCACTTGGGTTTATCGTAGCGCCCATTTACATCCACGAAGGCTGGGAGGAAGGGTACAGGCATCTGTTTGAGCGTCTCGATGAGGAGTTGCCACAGGATGCCCGGGAAGACATCACCTTTGAATTCATTCAGCACAGATTTACGAAGCCTGCGAAAAGGGTCATCGAGAAAAACTATCCGAAGACAAAGCTCGAGTTGGATGAGGAGAAGCGGCGCTACAAATGGGGGAAGTACGGCATTGGCAAATATATTTATCAGAAAGACGAAGAGGATGAATTGAAGGATCGCTTATATAGCTATATGGAACAGTACTTTCCGAAAGCCAAAATAGAATATTTCACGTGAAACAAAATGAGTAGCACAATAGAACAAAAAAGTATCAGCACAACCCTAATGTTTTCGGGAGTCGCTGATACTTTTTGAATTAAATCACAATCACGCCAAGTAGAACTGCAATGATTAAGAGGACGATACTGAGTCCCCACATCATCATGAAGGAATAGCGGATATGTTTCCCCATTTCCAATCCGGCGAGTCCTAACGCCAACCAAAGCGCTGGTGATAATGGACTGACAAATGTACCGATAATGTTTCCGATGATCATTGCATAAGCCGTAGAAAGTGATGGGATGCCGAACGACAGAGCAACCTGGTCAATAATCGGCAGCAGGGCAAAATAGTATGCATCCGTGCTTAACAACAAGTCGAAAGGTACTCCGAATACACCGATGATGATATGCAAATATGGAGTGACGAATGCCGGCAAAACTTTCACTAGATCTGTAGCAATTGAGGTCAACATATTCGTACCGTTTAAAATTCCTAGGAAAGATCCAGCTGCCAAAATAATCGTCGCCATCATTATTCCGCCTGGCGCATGCTCTTTAATGCGTTCCATTTGGTCTTTAACTTTCGGGAAGTTGAGTGGCAGTGCAATACTGACGCCGATCATAAATGCAAAACCTGCTGGAATGATACCCCATACAAGAACGCCGATGACAGCAATTGCGAGAAAGGCATTGATCCAAAGAAGCTTGGGACGCTTTAAATCATTCTCTTCTGCAACAGTGGCCGCCAATTGTGCTTCCGCAATTGTTTCATCGGAAACTCCTTCTTCAATCGTACCTTCGCCTAACGAAGCTTTTTTCGCTATTAAGCGTTTTTCACGATAGCCTAGAGCGACTGCAAGGATAATTAATAAAACAAGGCCGATAATCTGAATTTGAATAAGTGGCCTCCATAGCTCCGTCACATCCACATCCAGCACAGAAGCTGTTCTACCGAGCGGACCAGCCCAAGGCACCATATTCATAATGGCGGCAGCTGTTCCAACAAGCATCAGGAGCAAATATGGATTCATTTTTAACCGTTTGTACAAAGGCAGCAATGCCGGAATTGTAATGAGGAATGTCGATGCGCCGGAACCATCCAAGTGTGCGATTGCGGCAATGATAACAGTGGCAACGGCAACTGCAATGACATTTCCCCGGGAAACTGCAATCATTTTATTAATGAGCGGATCGAATAAACCGACGTCTTGCATGATTCCGAAAAATAAAATCGCAAAGATGAACATAATGGCAACGCTTGCAACTTTAGTTGTACCTTCTGTGAAAAACACACCAATTTCATCGAAACTGAAGCCTGCAGCAAATGCCCCTGCAACTGGCACTAACACGAGTCCGACAATGGGAGAAACTTTCCCGCTAATAAGTAAAGCTACAATGATGACGATTGTTATCAAACCTATAATACTTAGCATATTGTCTCCTTTCCAGTGAACCGGAGTGCACTTATGAAAGAGAAAGGCATTCATTTATGTAAGCGGATACATACTTGATGAAAATCAAGATCTCCCTACAAAAAAGGACCTCTCTATTTCAAAATATTCTATAGTTAGAAATCTATCATAGAGAGGTTGGAAGTATAAGATTATTCAATTAAAAACACTAATGAGTGTTCTGGTCGTTTTGTTCATTCTGTCCACGGTATGTATCTTCGTTCCGGACGGCCAATATCCCCGTATTTCAACTGGGCATCTGCTTCTTTTATGGACACTAGATATTCCAGGTAACGCCTTGCGGTCGATCGGCTCACGCCCACTTTGTTTCCGGTGTTCAATGCCGTGATGCCGGATTCATCGCTATCATTCAAAATCACTTTTATTTTTTCCAACGTAAGTTGATCGATTCCTTTCGGCAATCTATCATCACTGTCTTTTAGTGGAGGTGAGGCTATTTGCAAGCCTGTCAGAAGATCAATTTCTTTTTGATTGAGCTCTGTTTTTGTCATCAAAAGATGCTTTTGCTTTTTATAGCTCACAAAGGTCCGTTCAAATCGGTCAAAGTCCACCGGTTTCACGATATAATCGAAAATCCCTCCACGCAATGTTTCTGCAACCGTCTCCACCTCTTTTGCGGCCGTCATCATAATGACATCGATTTCCGTGAACTCGGATCTTAACGTCCAAAACAAATCTAATCCTTCGACGTCCGGAATATAGACATCTAGTAAAATAAGATGCGGTAACTCTTCCGTGCTGCGTAAATAAGTAAGTGCTTCCTCACCCGTCTTCGCAACGTATGTCACAACAAATCCTTCCACGCGATTGACAAACTGACGATTAATGTCTGCAATCCGAAAGTCATCTTCAACAATGACTACATGAATCGGCTCAAGCATACGATTCCCTCCCTTCTTTCGGCATGGACAGCACGAAGCTTGCACCGCCAAGATCTCCTTCTTCCAAATAGAGTTCTCCATCTACTCCCTCGATAAGTCGCTTCGTAAGCGCGAGCCCAAAACCGCCGTGTTCGCCTTCTTTTAATGTAAATCCCTGCTCAAAAATCAACTTCACATATGGATCGGGTACGCCCTCGCCGGCGTCGTCTATTTCAAAAATGATATCATTGCCGATATCGGTAAAAGAAATAGCTATTTTCCGGTCAGCAGGCAGGTTTTGATTCACTGCATCCATCGCATTATCGATCAGATTCCCGATGGCGGTCAACAGGGCTTCCCTTTGCTTATCGCTTAAACGGGTTGCGAGTCTGCTATCTTCTTGCACTGCAATATTGATTCCCATCTCACTGGCCTGATTTAATTTGCCAAGTAAAAGGCCGCTTACCTGTGGATCGGCCACTTTCTGAATGAGCAGTCGGATCCAGCTTTTTTGAATGGAACTTTCCCGTTGAATATAGCGAAGCGCCTCTTCCTTTTTATCTAGTTGCAATAAGCCGAGAATCGTATAGAGCTTGTTCGAAAATTCGTGTGTTTGGGCGCGTAGTGCATTTGTATATTTTTTAATCGTTGTCAATTCTTTTGTCAATAAATCAATTTCAGTTTTGTTCCGGAAGGTGAATACTGTTCCGACCAACGAATCCTCGAAATAAATAGGCACCTTATTGGCAAAAACAATTGTATTGCCGATCATCATCTCTTGATCAATCCGATCGTTTTCATCTTGGAGAAAACTGAGTAGCTGTTGCGCGGGTGCGAGGTCTTTGATTGACACTCCTTCATATTGTTGAGGAGGTAGGACTTGATCGAACAATAGACGTTGCGCCGCAAAATTGATCATCGTAATCATACCGTTTTGATTAACAGCGATAATGCCTTCATGCGTCGATTGAAGTATCGTCTCTTTTTGGATGAATAAATGAGCGATTTCCTCCGGCTCTAAGCCAAACAACACTTTTTTAAGATACGATGCAATCAGAATGGCAACTATAATGGCGACAATAGCAACAGTTAACAAGACGATCCATAGGTGGATATTGTAGGACGTTACTATTGCTTGGATATCATTCACTAAAAATCCGACCGATACGACGCCTACAATTTCCCCGTCCAAATACACGGGGACTTTGGCGCGCACAGAATCGCCCAATGACCCGGCTGCCTTGGAGACATATGATTCACCATGGACCAACGCCCTTTCACTGTCTTCCCCGACCATTTTCTCTCCGATTTTGTTTGTGTCAGGATGCGCGTATCGGATTTCTTCTTTATTGCCGACGACTATGAACTCGGCCTTTGTCGCTTTTTGGATAGGTGCGACAAGGGGAGTGATGATGGAAGCGGGGTCTTCGTGCCTAAATGCATCAGCAAGCTCAGGAATATGCGCCACGCTTTCCGCTACACTGAGCGCGCGATCCCCAACTTGTGCTTCCATCGTGACAGATATGAAATGACCAATAAAAAGCCCGATCACCATAATAATCGCAATGATGAGGGAGCCAACCAATAAAACCATTTTCATTTTGAAGCTAATAATGATAGTTGGTTGTAGATGCGGATTTTTACCCCGTCTTTTATGTAGTTGAATCATATTCGTCGCTCCGATTCATTTTAATCGTAATAGTAATTCAAGATAATATGTTAGTATTTGTTTATGTCTTCGATAACGTACATCATGCAGAATAAGCTGTCCATTCGCATATAGTATAGTGAATTATTTCATAGGCAATAAAAAAACATAAGTAGAGGTAATGTAGTATGAATGACAAGTTACAAAAAAATGCCGATGCTGGCTATCGGCTTGCTGAGAAGAAAGCTGCCGAATATTTCGCATCACTTTCGGGACAGCGAACAAACAAGACTTATGCTACTACCTTAACGAAAGATATACTTAATTGGAAACAGAATCATATACATCATTATTCACTGTTCTCGCGGGGGAAGGGAAAATCCAATTCGCGCGGCTACCACCATTATATACAAAGGCTTGACTACACCGGGAAACTCGATAATTACTTAGATCGAAGCATCTCTTATATTTTCTTGCGGGACCTAGGGAAGTCCTTGGATTCGCCGCATACGCAGAACAGGATCCGGCTTCTAGTTAATGATAGTAAAGAACAACTCCAAGGACGTACTACGGAGATGTTCAGCATGGCGGGCTTGTATCGTTGGGCTCAAAAAGAAGGCGTGGAAACAACGATGATCTGGTTAATTAGCAAACTGAAGTCCGTTTCCGCAAATATTCCAGAAGGGATGAATGCAGAAGAAGCTAAGCGGAAACTGATGAAGATCATTGCAGGAGTCATCTTGCACCAGATTGAAGAAATGAGCGAGAAGATAACGACCGAAGAACGTACCCGAAAGTTAGATAAAGCGATAAGACTCGGCTATTCGTATGGCCTCACCTATCCTTTTATTGATGATCTCTTGGATTCGGATGTCCTATCCGGTGAAGAGAAGGGACAATTTTCCGGTTTGATACGAACCACCCTTGTTACAAGGTCAGTACCCGAATTGGGAGAGTGGACCGATACTACTAAAGAGTTAATACAATATATTCATTCCGAACTTCGAGAGGCTTTTGCGTATATTCAGGGTTGTTTGCGCCAAGAGACAAAAGATAATTTCTTCGAGCAATCCTACGTATTTTATCATTCTCAGGAAGTGGACCGTGAAAAGGATTTATCGAATGTAAGTTATTCGAATGAAGAACTATATATCCCGGTCATTTTAAAATCCGCTTCTTCACGACTCATTGTCCGTTCAGTACTTGGTGCTGAGGAGGATGAGGGGTTTGAAAACCGCACATTTTATTATGGCATTTACAACCAACTCGCCGATGACTTCGCAGATATGTTTGATGACTTGGAGGCGGGAGCGGTTACTCCATACACCTACTACATGAAATACCGGCACATCCGTCCGGATCTCATCAATCCATTTGAGATGTATTGGACGGTCATCTCTAATTTGATCCATAATGTATATCATTCGGATACGAAGACACGCGACGTGATTCTGAACCGCGCCATCAACGGTTTGAAACGATTTAAAGAGCGCATGGGAATCGAAAAATACAATGAGGTGATGGAGCTGTTCGCAACCGGGAATCTCAAATTCGATCGACTCATTCAAAAGATGGTACGGAAAGCGGATGATGTTGACTTCTTTGATAAATTGCTCCGGGATCATATTATCGCCAATTTCAAAGATGAACGGGAAGAGCGGGAAGTCTTTAAAGACATGGTTGAAACAATGCGGAATGAGATAAACGATTTCTTACATATCCGTGGGAATAATAATGTTTCATTCATGGAAGAGCCGATCATGGATGCTGCAAATTACAGTCTGCAAGGCGACGGAAAGCGACTTAGACCGATAATGACATGGGTCATGGGCGTTCACGAATATGGATTGGATCCGTCTGCAATTATACCCCTATTGAAATCATTGGAATATATGCACACAGCCTCTCTGATCTTTGATGATCTGCCATCCCAAGATAATTCGTCCATCCGCAGGGGGCGCCCAACGCTGCATCATAAGTATAATACGGCCACAGCGGAGTTGACCGGCCTCTATCTGACCCAGAAGGCGGTCGAGGAACAAGCATCGCTCAAACAATTCGACCCCGAAACCGTGCTCCGCCTGATCCATTATTCATCTGGAAAGACGACGGATATGTGTAAAGGCCAGGCGATGGACTTGAATTCCAAAGGCAAACAATTAACAGTCGAACAGTTAAATACGATGTGCTTTTACAAAACCGGTATCGCCTTTGAGGCCTCTCTCGTTATGCCGGCAATCTTAGCGGGGAAACAGGAATCTGAACTGGAAGCATTGAAACAATTTTCTTATCACGCAGGCATCGCTTTCCAGATCAAAGATGACTTGCTCGACGTCGAAGGCGACCTGGCATCCCTCGGAAAGCCAACCGGCAAAGACGTCGAAAACAACAATTCAACCTTCGTATCAATCTTAGGCACTGAAGGCGCCAGAAAAGCAATGTGGGACCACTACTGCACCGCCATGGAAACATTACAACAGATGCAGCACAAAACAACCTACTTAAAACACTTCTTACACTACATCATGAATCGTAATAACTGATGAGCTGTCAGAATAATTCCGGTGCCTGTGCAGCAAACTATTCAGATTATGAACTACAATTGCATAAAGGAAAAACAAAACTCACTCACCTCCGAGTTGGGTTTTGTTTTTGTGTATTATCATTCGATGGATTGAATAGTCATAAATGTGCTTTGCACAGGCACCCGAACAATAATTAGTTTTCATGGTACAATTAAATCTGAATATATCATAAAGTTAGAAAGTGTTAGATTCCTTGCCTTATAGTGTTTTGGAGCATGAGTGGGAAGAAAGAAATTTAGTAAGATGAACTGAAGTTGGGGAGTTATTATGACTAAAATTGGCCTAGTACGACATGGAATTACTGAGTGGAATATTCTTGGAAAGGCACAAGGTATCTCTAATGTTCCTTTGAATGAGGAGGGTATTCAGCAAGCAATCAAACTTGGAGACCGACTATCAAGTGAAGAATGGGATTTGATTATTTCAAGTGATTTATCAAGAGCTAAGAAAACCGCAATAATAATTGGTAGTAAGATGAATCTATCAGTGGGTTATTTAGATAAACGAATACGGGAAATAAACTGCGGTCAAATTGAAGGAACTACTGAAGAAGAAAGAGTGATTCTATGGGGAAGGAATTGGCGTGAATTAGATCTAGGTATGGAAGAATTTGAACTGGTAGCTAAAAGAGGAATTGAATTCGTTGAGGATATAGCAAATTTACATAAAGGAAAAAGAGTCTTAGTAGTGAGCCATGGTGCTTTAATCGGCCTAACTCTACAACATTTGATGCCTGAAAGATTTCCGACTACTTATATTGAAAATACTTCTATAACAGTACTTCAGAACAGCGAAGACGTTTGGGATTGCAAACTTTATAATTGCACTCATCACTTACAATAAAAATAGACTTGAAAGATTAAGAATGGTTGCCGACGTTCTGAAAAAATCCAATAAAAATAGTATTGCTTTTGCATTTAAAAAGTTTGGAGTGATTTGATATTGATTAAAGCAGCGATCTTCGACTTAGACGGAACGCTATTGAACCGAGATGAATCTGTGAAATTGTTTATCGACAATCAATACGGCAGGTTACATAGATTCGTAGGCCATATTCCAAGGGAGCAGTTTGCAGCAAGGTTCATCGAATTGGATAACCGTGGATATGTATGGAAAGATAAAGTTTATCAACAGCTAGTTGATGAATTTAAGGTTACGGATATAACGTGGGAGGAACTACTTCAAGATTATGTCGATGAATTCCAGAACAACTGCGTGCCTTTCCTTGGTCTTATCGAAATGTTGGAGGAGATAAAAAGAATGGATTTGAAGTTGGGGATCATCACGAACGGTAAAGGGCAGTTTCAAATGGACAACATAAGAGCGCTTGGCATTGAGCACTATTTTGATGTTATTTTAGTATCCGAATGGGAAGGCATAAAAAAACCTGATTCACAAATATTTGAAAGAGCATTGGAGCGGTTAAATGTTTCGCCTACTGAAAGCATATTTGTAGGGGATCATCCTGTAAATGATGTAGAAGCTGCTAAGAATGTTGGAATGATTGGGGTTTGGAAAAGGGATCTTCAATGGAATGCAGTGGAAGCCGATTTTATCGTTGATGATTTGGCAGAAGTGCCTTTGATTATAGAGAAGATAAGTGTCTCGTAAGAAAAAAAGGGGGTAATACAGTTGCGGCTAAAAGCAATGAGCAAGCCTACAATTATGATTTTAGGAACATTTCACATGGGTTCGACTTTAGATATGATAGAAATAGAGAAGGACAGTATGCTATCAGTACAAAGGCAGAAAGAGATCAAAGAGGTGGTCGACCGTTTAAAAGATTTCAAGCCTACGAAAATCGCTTTGGAAGTTGAGAAGAAACGGAATGGTACTCTCAATGAGGAGTTTACAGGCTTTTTAAAGGGTGACTATCACTTGATGGAAAACGAAATCGACCAGATTGAATACAGACTGGCAAAACAGATGGGGCATCAGGAAGTTTACGCGGTCGATTGGATGGAACAAGGTGCTCTTCAGAGAGAGAGCAGTGAAGTTGCTGAATGGGCGAAAGAGCATCAGCCCAAGTTGTATGAAGAATTATTTGGGCCGTTGTACCGACTTGAGTTAACAACCGTAGGAAAGAGTGTCAATGATCTACTCCTTTATTACAATCAGCCGGAAGTAGTCGAACAACTTCATCGCAGCTATGTGAATATGGCGCGCATTAAAGACACCAAGCAATATGTCGGCATGGACTGGCTGATTTGGTGGTATCAACGCAACCTCATCCTATTCTCGAATCTCTCGGATTTGGTCACTACTCCAGACGACCGCATCCTCTTCATCGTTGGCGGCTCCCATGTCAGGATTGTCGAGAACTTCGTCAAAGAGAGCGGGCTTTTCGAAACTGTGTCCGTGCAGTCATACTTACAGTAATCCAAAAAACGATCGCATCCTTTAATTGGACGCAATCGTTTGAGCATTTATGGAGTGAAACTCTTTCCAATCATGAATTTCATAAGTAGGCTGAGCCAAGCCATTATTCTCTTTTCGTTTCGGATTGTACCAGCATGTATCGATGCCGTAGTTATTGCCTCCGCGGATATCCGACGAAAGTGAGTCTCCTATCATCAGGACGCGTGATTTGTCTTTGATTTGCAGCTGCTTGAATACATGTTCGAAAATTTCAGGCTGTGGCTTTTGGTAACCGATCTCTTCGGATGTGAAGATTGCTTCAAACGTGTCGGCTAGACCGGAAGCGGCAATACGAGCCAATTGAACTTCTTTGAAGCCGTTCGTCAAAACCGCAATCCTGGCACCCTTCAGAGAACGAAGCATTGATGCCACTCCGTCGATCAAGTGGACTTCTTTCCCTAAATAATCAAGATACAATTGGCCGAACTGTTCTGCATCCATATCAAGACCATGTTCAAGGAACAACCGTCTGAACCGCTCCGTTTTCAGCTCCGCAAGCGTTATCCTACCTTGCTCCAAATCCTCCCAAAGCACCGTGCTGACTGCCCTGTACGTATCCCTGAAATCCGCCAATGCGTTCGGTAAACCGTGCGTAGTGAACACATTCGTAAACGCATGTTTTTCTGTCTCACCAAAATCCATCAACGTATCATCCAAATCGAATAAAAACACATCGTATCTCATTCTCACATCTCCTGACTGACGAAAGCTGTGTCTCTAGTATAACACTGGACTTAGGTGCCTGTGCAACAAACAATTCAGATTATGAACTACAATTGCATGAAGAAAAGGGTAAACCCACTCACGATGTAGTTTGGTTTTCGTCCCTCGGTATATTCATACGTTGGGTTGAATAGTCATAATTGCACCATGCACAGGCACCCAAACAATTCACCTAAACAATTAAACAATTATGCATATGGGGGCATTCTGACAAAAGATTGTGATATAATATATGAGGTTATTATTGAACAGAAAAGGTGTGTTCCTAGCTCGCGTCTTGTCTTGTTTTGACGCCTAAGAAGGAGCGTCTACATCCTTTCTGCAAAACTAGGGTATAAGGATGATAAAAATGAGCAACGGAGAAACAAAAACAGACGTCATCTTAATTGGCGCCGGAATCATGAGTGCAACTTTGGGAACAATGTTGAAGGAATTGGCACCGGACTGGAAAATTACAGTGTTTGAGAAGCTCCCGGGCGCAGGAGAGGAAAGCTCCAATGAATGGAACAATGCGGGGACTGGACATGCTGCACTGTGCGAGCTCAACTACACCAATGAAAAGCCAGACGGAACTTTAGATATTAGTAAAGCAATAAAGGTCAACGAACAGTTCCAGCTTTCTATGCAGTTTTGGTCTTATCTCGTGAATAATCAATTGATCAGTAATCCAGAAGACTTCATTATGCCATTGCCTCATATGAGCTATGTGCACGGGAAAGACAATGTTGAGTTTTTGAGAAAGCGTTTTGAAGCGCTTTCCAATAATCCGCTGTTCGAAGGGATGGAATTCTCCGATGACCCTGAGCAGTTGAAGGAATGGCTTCCGCTCATGATGAAAGACAGGACCGTGAATGAACCACTGGCAGCGACAAAGATTGATACTGGCACGGACGTTAACTTTGGCGCTTTGACACGCATGTTATTTAACCATTTAAAGAATAGTAATGTTGATATAAACTATAACCATAGTGTGAACCAATTGAAACGTACAGCCGATGGTCTGTGGGAACTGAAAGTGAAAAATCTCGATAGCGGAGCTGTTGAACGCCATACCGCGAAATTCGTCTTTATCGGTGCCGGAGGAGGAAGTTTACATCTCTTGCAAAAATCCGGTATTCCTGAAGGAAAGCATATTGGGGGATTCCCGGTAAGCGGTCTCTTCCTAGTGTGCAAAAATCCCGAGATTGTCGAGCAGCACCACGCGAAAGTTTACGGCAAAGCTTCGGTAGGTGCTCCGCCGATGTCTGTTCCGCATCTAGATACAAGATATATTGATAATCAAAAATCATTGTTGTTCGGACCGTTCGCCGGCTTCTCGCCGAAGTTCCTGAAAACGGGCTCCAATATGGATCTCATCACTTCCGTGAAACCGAGCAATGTCTTTACGATGTTGGCGGCAGGCGCGAAAGAAATGTCATTGACGAAATACTTGATACAGCAACTGATGCTATCGAAGGAACAGCGGATAGAGGAGTTGCGCGGCTTCATCCCGAGCGCGAAAAGCGAGGATTGGGATACCGTCGTAGCCGGTCAACGCGTCCAAGTCATCAAAGACACGGAGGCGGGCGGCAAAGGGACGCTTCAATTCGGTACGGAAGTCGTCAATGCTTCAGACGGCTCGATCGCTGCATTGCTCGGAGCCTCCCCAGGAGCTTCCACCGCCGTTCACGTCATGCTGGAAATTCTAAATAGATGTTTTCCACAACACATCAAAGAGTGGGAACCGAAAATCAAAGAAATGATTCCTTCTTATGGCTTGTCGCTCGTCAACAATCCGAATCTCCTTAAGGAAATCCATGCGACAACTGCGCAGGCGCTTGGTCTTGTGTACCAAACAGATGAACAGGAATCTTCAAATGAAGAAACAGAGTCATTGGTAGAAGAGTCTGTTGTTGTTGAAACCGGGGATACCGAGCAAGACCCAGCCCTGGGAGTAGACAGGGAAGTACCGAACGTAGATGATACGTTGGTTGTAGAAGAAGAGCCAAGTAAAAAAGAGTGAAATATGAAAAGCTGACTCGGCGGCATCGTGCCGAAGTCAGCTTTTTTGCATGTTCAGAATGTATAGCGGGCAACTTGTTCGTCGCTAATAATGAGCCCCTCAATTTCTTTGAACCCCATTTTTTCATAAATACGTTTTGCATGTTCATTCGCCGGCTCATAAGAAAGCGTGATTGTATGATGGTGATCTTCCTTTATCGCCTTAATGTCATCTATTACAAGTTGGATTGCTACTTTTCCATGCCCTTTTCCCTGATGTTTTTGATCAATCATCATACGGTAAATCCAATACTCGTGATCGTCTTCATCGATACCGTAAAGCGCAAATCCGATCATTTCCTCGCCAAGGTAAATTCCTTTAGCGTAAAAGTTTTCAAGGAAATTCAACTGGGCAAGCGACACCGTATTTGACGCTACGAAATTCACTTGATCTTCCCGAACGCGAAGTGATATGGCTTTCACCCAATTATCCTTCGTAATTGATTCTAAATGCAGCATGTTCATCTCCCCTTTGCTAAATTATAATCGATAATTTGGCGGCCTTGGAAGCCTAACTTTTTAGAACAGGAAACTTTTTCAATACCCAGGAGCAGTTTGGAATTACCAATAATAGTATATAATGATAATATGACAGCCTAGTCAGATTGGGTTATAATAGATAACGTCGCAATCACCCTTCAAATCGTGGAAAGGGGATTTTTTTATGATTACATTACATAATATCAGTAAAAGTTATTCGGGTTTTCAGGCTATTCAATCAGTCTCCTTATCAATAGAAAAAGGCGAAATTCATGGCATTATCGGGGCGAGCGGCGCCGGCAAATCGACGCTTCTACGACTGATAAATTTGTTAGAAAGTCCAGACGGCGGGGAAGTGTTGGTCAATCATCAGACGCTGACAAACTTGAACGGCAAACAACTCCGCGAGGCGAGAAAATCGATCGGGATGATATTTCAGCATTTTAATTTAGTGGCAAATAAAACAGTGTATGATAACGTCGCTGCATCGTTGGAGTTGGCTAAATTCCCTAGAAAAGGTCGCCGATCCCGAGTGGTGGAATGTCTTCAGTTTGTCGGATTGGAAAGTTATAAGGACAAGTACCCTGCCCAATTGAGCGGCGGGCAAAAGCAGCGTGTGGCAATCGCCAGGGCATTGGCGAACAATCCGCAAGTTTTGCTATGCGATGAACCGACATCCTCACTCGATCCGAATACGTCTGCAGAAATTCTAACTGTGTTGCAAAACATTAACAGGAGCTTCGGAGTGACGATCGTCATTGTCAGCCATGAGATGGAAGTGATCAAAAGCATCTGCAACCGTGTCACAGTCATGAATGAAGGACAAGTGTACGATACGGTTTCCATGCAGCCGAAAGGGATTGGAATGATGAACAATAGCCCCAAATTCTTTGTGGAACAGCTGACAAAGGACGGTGACGTGGGTCATGCCTGACGTCTTGCTTCAATACGAAGCGGAAATTTGGAGTTCAATAGGGGAGACCTTTATAATGGTCGGGGTTTCAATCGCTGCGGCCGTGTTAGTCGGGCTCCCTGTTGGCACATTGCTCTTTTTGTGCAGGAAAGGGCAAGTCTATGAGAACCCGGTTGTCTTTTCAGTATTGAATTTATTGGTGAATACCGTCCGTTCATTCCCGTTCCTATTATTGGTCGTCTTCCTCATCCCGTTCACAAGGATGCTCATCGGAACCGCCATCGGAACGACGGCCGCAACCGTGCCGTTATCGATAATCGCCATTGCGCATTATTCCCGTCTCGTTGAACAATCGTTACTCGACGTGCCGAAAGGGGTAATGGAGGCGGCAATCGCTATGGGGGCGTCGGTCAGGCAGGTCATCTTTAAATTCTTATACGTCGAGGCCCGCTCAGGACTCGTTTTAGGATTAACGACGTCGATCATCAGTTTCATATCGTATTCAACGATAATGGGTGTCGTCGGCGGCGGCGGCATTGGAGACTTTGCCATCCGGTACGGTTACCAGCAATTTAAAACGGATTTAATGATGTACATGATTATCATAATGGTCATACTGGTGCAGCTCATCCAATTTACGGGGACAACTGTATCAAGAGTGATAGATAAACGATAACAGGAGGAAACAACATGAAAAAGCTAATGATGCTGGCGACTATGCTAATTATTTTATTAGCAGGCTGCGGCAAGGATAAAGCAGCGGATACCCCTGCTAAAGTAGAAGAGAAAGATGAAACAGTGACGTTGAAAGTCGCTTCCTTGATCCCTCCAATGACGGAAATTCTTGAGCTAGTAAAACCGAAGCTTGCTGAGGAAGGAATCGAACTAGAAGTTGTTGTATTAGGTGATAATGTCCAGCCGAATAGCGCACTTGCAGCGAAAGAAGTGGATGCGAACTTCTTCCAGCACGTTCCGTATATGGAGGAATTCAACCGTAATAATAATGCAAACTTAGTTCCGATTACACCGATCTACTTTGCGAATTACGGTGTCTACTCCAAAGACTTCGCGTCAATTGATGAACTGCCGGAAGGTGCTGTCATCGCAATGGCGAACGACGTTTCAAACATCGACCGTTCGTTGTCATTGCTCGCACAGCATAAAGTCATTACATTAGGTGAAAAGAAAGACACGTATTATACAAAAGCGGATATTACCGACAATCCGAAAAACTACAAGTTCGAGGAAGTCGATTTGCTGATGCTTGCGCGTATGTATGACGATGCAGATGCAGTTGTTATGACACCGGCATATGCCGCGCCACTTGGATTGACACCGAAGAGCGATGCATTGCTAACAGAAGGAGTCGAAAATGACTTTGCAATCACGTTAATCGCACGTGAAGACAATAAAGACTGGGAGCCGATTCAAAAGTTGGCAGATGCAATGACAAGCCCTGAAGTACGTAAGTTTCTAGAAGAGAACTACGACGAAACCGCAATTCCGGCGTTTGAATAAAGTGAGAAGAGCCATTCCGGGTTGTATTTACAACTTGGAATGGCTCTTTCATTTGCCGCGTAAAAGATATCGATCATTTCGGGACAGATATCGATCAATTCACGGGATATATCGATCACCATACGACTGATATCGTTCATTTCCCGAAAGTTATCGATCATTTCCCAAGATATATTGTCATTTCAGGACTTCCGACTCACCTGGTTTGCCTAAAAAAGCCATGCCCAATTCAATTGAGGCATGGCTCTTTTCATTCATCGTTTCAGTTTGTCCTCTTCGACAATATCAGTTGGTTCTTGTTGCAAATAATACGCGCCCTTTGTCAGTATCGCGATGATGACCGTCAAAATAGCGGCGAGCACCGCAGCGAAAAACGCAGCTGTCGATTGGAGGAATAATCCCATATAGCCAAGTGCGGCAACTGTGCCGATTACACTTGAAACGAGGAGGGAAACAACGCCGACCGGATTCCACTTATACAAATACTCTTGTGTGGCAACATAATAATTCGGTCCAATTTTCAACCATTTTTTTACGACTAGCGCATCCGTCACCAAGATGGACGCCCATGAGAACAGGAAGACTCCTTGGAATGTCATGACCGTAGCAAGATGGTCTACAATGCCGCCGAGCATTAGAGCAATCGCCGTCAATGCGGAGACAACGACCCAAAATCGTCGGCCGGGGGTGAAACGGAAGATGTTTTCAAAGAAGTTTGATAAGGAGAGTGAACTACTATAAATATTTGTGACATTAATACGCAATTGCGTCAACATGGTAAATAACGCGCCACCGATTCCGAGCAGCAGTACAATATAAACGCCTGGATCCGACTCCAAATAACGGACACCGAACCAGATGCCTAATCCTCCCATAACGCCATAACAAAAAATTTGAGGAATGAACCCGATTGCTAAAGATCCAATTTTGATATCTTTAGGGCGTAAAAAGCGGGCATAATCTGAAGCGAGAAGAGCGGTCAAGCCCATAATCCCATTATGCATACCGATGCAGAACAGCAGCGCGGTTCCGCCAAGCTGGACTCCTTCTGGCATGTAAGAGAAAACAGGACCCGTATAAATAGCAGGTTTGATAAAAGAAATGACAATCGCAGTGATCAAAAAGAGGATGAAAATTGGTAATGACCATTTTTGCAGCTTGTCCAGTTGTTGAATTCCAAACCAATTAAGAGGAATAACAATGAGTCCAAATACGAGGATTAAAACCCATTTCGGAAAGGAGGGTAGAAAATGATGTACGGCTGATATTAGAATCAGGCCTTCAAAAGCACAATACATAATAAAATTCGATGCGTAGATGAGTGATGTCAAAGATGCTCCAATATAGCCGAAGCCGCCGCCCCTCGATAGGAGGTTCACATTCATGCCGGTTTTCGCAGATAAGTACACAATGACTGTACCGAGTATACCCGCCACGATAATTGCGTAGCCTGCGGATAAAAGGGCATTGGGTGCTCCGAATTGAAGTGCCATCACACTTCCCATTTGGAAGTAAAAAATCGCTGTAGCGATACCGAACGTAATGTTCGTTATGCTAAGCCAGCTAGCTTTTCGTTCCTCGCGAGGTACACGGTCTAAAGAATAATCCCGAACGACCTCTTCTCCTGTGTCTTGTTGCAGTGTAGTAGTTTGTTCTGTTGTCATAAATTCCAGCTCCTTATTGTGAATCGCTCACTCCTTCAGCCCTTAGGCATATTTTTAATCAAACTTCTTTTATTAATGCTCACCCCTCCATTTTATCAAAAAGTAATAGAATAACCAAGTGTTTCGTTAGACGAACGGGTCTTTGTTAATGTGAAAATTCCCATCTAAAAACAATCTTTGTTTTGCTAAAAAACCACAAAAAACAATAATAATTATTTATATGAACGTATGATGAAGAAGACCATCGATCCGAAAATAATGACAAGGAAAATAGGCAAAAAGGCGATGCTAAGTGAGTCAACACTTCCTAAAGCCACTTGCTCGGTTTTGTACGTGAGAAACACAAAAAGCAGGACACATTCATTCTTTAGGACATTCATCAACAAGCGTGAATTCCTATATTGGAATTTGATATTACTTTCATTCAACTTCCTGTAATTATGCCATTCGGGATGTTTCTCAAGAAATGTCATAATAACAGCTAAAAAGGCAGCAATGCCGGGCAGCAGGATCAGCTCCCATTTCGATCCCCAGCGATTCACCTCACCCAATGCGTTGTAATGGGCAGGAACTTGGTCAGGAAGATTGCTCATGATGCCAGCTAAATAGAGGAGGGACGTTATAGTATCCAAGAATTTTTCGGACAAGGTTTTCGGAATGTCCAAAATAGGCTTCTTGTTCAATTTCCACACTCCTTTTACCTTTCATTTACGGTTGCTCTGCCCAGAAGTTTCATCGTTTGGATTTAATCATAAGGAAAAATTGGTTTTATTTGGAAGCACCTCGCACGTATGAAAATCCTCATTTAGCAAAAGCTAATTATAATTGTTTATAGAGGAGGAATATGTATGGGAGCGCTTCGACGTATTGCATTGGCATTGGTTATCATAGGAGCATTGAATTGGGGATTGATCGCTTTTTTCCAATTTGACTTGGTTGCGTCATTATTTGGCGGACAGGATGCATTTATGTCAAGGGTGGTTTATGCCCTTGTAGCAATTAGCGGATTGATTTGTTTAGGTCTTTTATTTAAACCGGATGAGAATAAGGAAGTCGTTGAGACTCGGAGCCGCACTTCCACCCCGGCCTATACTGAGTTCGGAGAAGAACCGGACTTCACGAAGGAACGAAAGTTATCTGATAAAGACGAACAATAACAAGAGTGACAGCTAACCCACGAATGTGGGCTGCTGTCACTCTTCTTTTTCTTCCTCAATAATTTCCTCGATTTTCTCCATTTGTTCCTGAACTTCTTCCTCCACGTCAGTTGTGGCGGGAATGATAGGCTCGGTGTTGTAATCAGTCCGTTTTCCATAACGGAGCAATTCGTATAAAACCATGCCATTGTTCGGTTTTCCATTCACAGTGAACATTGGGACAATATCCAACAGTACATAATAAAATATATAAAAAATGAAGCGTTCCCAAAAGGTTCGAAAGTCTTCCAAGAAACCATTCGCCAGCAAAGTATTGATGGCAAAAGCCACCGCAAGATTAATGAGGATAGGCCCGGCGTAAATGCATATATATGCGAACTTTCCATCCCTTTTCAAGGAATCAAAAGAAAACCAACTATATAAGTGATAATATCTTCGAATGTCAAAAATGCCGATTTTTTTAAAACGAGGTCCCGATCCGATCGTTAGTCTTGGATTCTTGACGCCGAAAATGGCACTTATGATAAAATATCCGGATTCCCTAATGAACGTGACGACTGGCAGAATGATGAAGACGGAGATGATCAACGAAATTAAATCTGAAAATCCAAACATAGCAGCCCCTTCTCTTCAAACAAACAAATATTTTGTCACCTCTACTCAACCTACCCAAAGGAAGGGGAGTTGAATCTTTGCCTGACGAGCAGGAATCTGTATATGCTCCGGCGAAACTTCTTATAAGCGGATGCAGAGAAGGAGAATATACAAGTGAATTTATTTAATCGGGTTGAGAAGGAAAATGAATATTGGCTTGTTGATCAAGTGAAGGTGGACGGGGTTTCCAAGCAGAAATATGAGGAAGCATTTGATCGATTGCTAGGTGAATGGAAGGAAGAACAGGTCGGTTATTTATCGTTGTTGATGGATACTGTGCATGAAAAGAAACTATTGGAACAAGGTTTCCGCAAAATCTCAACGATTGTGGAATATACACGGAAGTTAAATGAAACCTTTTCGTCAGCCCCGGGTATAACTGTCGAACCGTTAAGCGACGGAGGAATGGTGGATTCGGATTTTGCGGAGCTATACGAGCGTTGCCGCAGTGGATCTGCAAATAAAAATAAACTGTTCACAATCGAGCAGGTGATGGAATCACTCGAAAATGAACTTGGACCTGAATGGAGGGCATCTTGCTTTATCTTCCGGAAATCCGGCGAGCCGGTTGGTTTAAGCATCCCCATTATCGAGCAAGGAACTGTCGATGAGGGGCGTCTGTTTTATTTTGGGATTGTGCCGGAATGGAGAGGGAAAGGGTATGGAACCGTGTTTCACCGGCTTTCGCTCAATTTGCTGAAGGGAATCGGTGCTGCGACTTATGTCGGGAGCACGGATGAAGTGAATCATCATATGATTGGCATTTTTGAGCGGAATGGCTGCCGTTTGCGCGACAGGAAAGGGATTTATCGGATTGATAGGTGAAGAGCTCTCGTACTTGTACTTGCAGCGCTTGCTTGAGATTCTATTAAAGTGTTCGCGATGGCAAATCTCCAAAGGTCAATTTCAGTTAGTGGATGAACATTTAATCGCCTCCTTTGAAAATTGAATGTACTACCCTATCCAACTAGCTGAGAGTCTATTTTGAAGGGTATTGCCGATGGGAGTGAAGAACTTAACTAGTGATTAAGTCCTGAAATGACGATAAAATTGTGAAAATGACCGATAACGCGCTGTAGATGACCGATAACTTTGTGACATTGACCGATAACTTCCCGCAATTGATCGATAACTCTTGAGAAATGATCGATAAAAAACTGCCCGTCATGTTTACACGACCGACAGTAGGGCTACTATTTATAATTCTACTTCAATGTCTTCAAAATAAATTTTCTTCGAACCTTCAAGCGTGCTCACGGTCGCAAACGGGTGAAATATAAGTTTAGTCGCCTGCGGATCAATGTTGTGGATGGTTGCGCTCCATTGGAGATCCTCGCGAGTTCTGGCGCCACCTTCAGTAAACCCGCCGTTATAAGGAACTTCGTATTCATTCCCCAGATCATCTGTGGCTTTCAGCTCCGCCTCGACTGCCGTCCAGTCATCCAGCAATGTAGGGTCAACCAATTGCTGATAGTAAATATTGAAGGTTAACGGTGTCTTTCTCACTTCCTTGAATTGGATGGCAACACCATCTTTTTCAACTAGCTCATTCAAAGTCAGCACTTCGGGTTCGATTAAAGGCAGAGAGAAGTTTAACTTCCAGTCGCCTTTCACCTCTTTTTTATCACCAAGCAACACTTTCGGCTCCCAGTTGATATCCACCTCATCGGGTGTTTTCTCAAAATGGGGAGTGATGGTCATAATGCCTGCGTAGCCTAATCCTTTCACTCTCTCAAAGGAGGCGCCGGCATTTCCAGCAGACTCGCCCTCAACGGAAGGCCAGCCGTCAAAAAATAAGGTTGAGCCATAATTTTTATTTGTTTGTACCGTCACTGCCAAAGTGATTGTCGTCCCATCGAAGACTCCTTGGTCGATATTGATTAAAACATCTTTATCTTTCGCAGTCCGGCCGACGTCAGTCGCAAGCTGTCCGAACTCCTTATAGGCAGGTTTACTAGTTGAACCGAAATAGTCGAACACATTCCCGATGACCGGCAGCTGGCTTATCATATTCGCCATCGCTGGATTCAACAGTACCGTCCCGCCTAAAATACTAATTGCCAATGTGGCGGCGAGTACATATCCAGCACGCTTTTTGACAGTCCTTTTACGGGATTGAGCATTTGATTTAAATGAATTCTCAATGATCGAATCCAGCTTCTCACTCGGTACAGGAATGGCCTCCATCGTGTCTTTAATAATTTTCGTTTCGTCTTTCATCCATATAAACTCCCTTCAATTTTGTTTTCAACAGGGCGAGACCCCTATGTAAGTTCGTTTTAACAGTGCCCTCAGGACACCCAAGTATATCCGCAATCTGATTGACCGTGAAATCATGAAAAAAGCGCAAGACGAGAACAGATTTGTACTTGTCATCCAATTCATAAAGGACATTGGTCAAATCCAGTCTTTCTTCAATGGAGCCGCTAATCTGAATAACGTCAGGAATTGAATAGCTCTCCATTGTAACGATTTTTTTGTTTTTACGAATCTCCTTCAACGAGACATTGATGCAAATCCGCGTCACCCACGTGCTGAAATATTCCGGATTCCTTAGTTGATGTATTGATTCAATGACTTCCAATACGGTTTGCTGAAATACTTCCAGGGCATCATGTTCATTTTTCATGTAAATGAATGCCATTTTATAAAGCTTATCTTTCTCTTCTTTCAGAAGCAGCTGCAATGCGTTCTGATCACCTTTAATTGCTTTCTTCACCAGTCTTTCCTTTTTCGGCATGGAATCACCACCTTCTATAGATTAGGTGAACGGGATGGATGAAACGTTTCAAGTATTTTAAGAGTGAAAAAGAACAGCCACTAAACCCGAACTAGAAACCAAGTGATTCTTAAGTCCCGAAATGACGATAACTCAATGTATTTGACCGATAACTTTCAAGAAGTGACCGATAACTCTCCGCAACTGACCGATAACTAGTTGAAATTGACCGATATCCACCGGGAAATGACCGATATCCAAAAAAACGGCCCGGGCAATGAACGAACAACTCCAAAACGACAAGAAAAAGCCCTCAGTCAATGACCAAGGGCACAATCTTATTTCGTATAGTTATCAAAATATCCTTGAATGAACACAATCGGGGTACCTTTATCACCGCTGCCTGAAGTGAGGTCGGACAGTGAGCCGATGAGGTCAGTCAGTTTCCGTGGTGTCGTCCCTTGGGATTCCATGGAACCGACGAGATCCTCTTCTTTGTTCTCGATGAATTCATTGATCGCCTTTTTCAACTCTTCGCCTCGTAGATCAGCGAAGTTGTTGTCTGCAAGGTATTTCAATTTGATTTCGTTCGGCGTACCTGCGAGGCCAGCTGTATAGGCAGGTGACACGACAGGGTCTGCGAGCTCCCAGATTTTGCCGACTGGGTCTTTGAAGGCACCGTCGCCGTAAACCATGACTTCAACTAGCTTGCCGGTCTTTTCTTGCAATGAAGCTTGAATCGTGTCGACGACCGGCTGGCAATTGCGTGGGAACAGCTTTACGCTGTCTTCCGTCGCCTTATTGGAGCCTAGAAGTCCGTACGCTTCATTAAATCCACTGCCATCGACCGATTCGGCTAGGATATTATCAAGGCTGTAGATCTTTTCGCCGCCATTCGCTTTCAAGATGCGTTTTGTTCTCTCACGAGTATGGATATCGCAAGTGAGCACGTCTTTTGTGTAATCAAGAATCGTCTTCGCGTTGTTCGAGAAGATGACTTCGCATTCAACGCCGTATTCTTCAACGATTGATTTATAATACTCGATGTAATCGATACCAGTGAATGTATGTTTATTGTATCCGAAATGATTGCGGAATTCTTGTTCATTCAGCACGTCCGTCCATGGGTTGACGCCTTTTTCGTCGAGCATATCAATATCGACAAGGTGATTGCCGACTTCATCGGATGGATAGCTGAGCATCAAAACGATTTTCTTCGCAGCACCTTTCGCGATTCCGCGGAGACAGATTGCAAACCGGTTGCGGCTAAGAATCGGAAAAATGACGCCGATTGTGCTGTCGCCGAATTTTGCTTGAACGTCTTTCGCAATATGATCGACTGTCGCGTAATTGTCTTGAGCGCGAGCTACGATGGATTCCGTGATTGTGACGATATCTCTGTCATTGATGGCAAATCCTTCGACTTCCGCCGCTTTCAACACGCTATCCACGACGATTTCTTCAATATTGTCCCCTTTATTGATAATCGGGCAACGAAGACCTCTGACAACCGTTCCAACTACTCTTTCCAATGTTATCGCTCCTTATCGGTATAACTTAACTGACAATCCTCTTGTACTATACTACTGATTAATGGTATAAGTAAAATTAATAGTTCTAATGATGGGTATAAGGGGTGGTTATATGGTAAGTAAATTAGATCTGTACCGTATTTTTTGTGTTGTCGGTAAGAATGAAAGCTTTTCAGGGGCTGCAAAGGAACTTTTTATGACCCAACCTGCCATCAGCCAATCGATTATGCAGTTGGAACGGGAGCTCGACACACGACTATTCAACCGGACGCCTAAAGGAGTTACATTGACGAACGAAGGAAGCCTTCTTTTGGAGTATGTTAATTCGGCCATCAATTTAATCGAAATCGGTGAGGAAAAGATTGCCGAGTTCAAAAATCTGACAACCGGTGAGCTGCGAATCGGCGTCGGTGATACGATTTCGAAATACTTTCTCCTGCCCCAACTGGAAGCCTTCCGTTCTCGTTATCCGAATATCAAATTGAAAATCGAGAATGGAACGACGGACGAACTTATTTCATTCCTGAAATCGGGGGAGGTCGATATCGTCGTCTGTAATTTGCCTGTCAGTGACCCAACGTTGAATGTAACGTCTTGCATGGACATCCACGATACGTTCGTCTATGGAGATAAATATCGGAAGCTGCTTGCAAGGCCGGTCGGATTCCGGGAACTTGCCAAGCTGCCGCTCATCTTCCTTGAGCCAAGTTCGAATTCGAGGAAATATGTCGAAGATCACTTTTTATCCAAAGGCGTAAAGCTCTCGCCCGAGTTCGAATTGGGCTCCCATGATCTCGTCGTTGAATTTGCAAGGATGAATATGGGGATAGCATGTGTCACACGTGAGTTCACGATAGACTATTTGGATAGTGGAACACTCCATGAAGTCGAGCTGACGGAGCAGATTCCGCATCGAAGCATCGGCGTCTGCTCGTTGAAGAGTGTGCCGCTATCGCCGGCATCGACTAGATTTTGGGAGCTTGTTATAGGGGAATGATATGTTGATCGTGCTATTGATTTATGCGCAATTATTTCCGTTTATGCGCATTTCGCGAGATTTATGAGCTTTTATTTCCATTTATGCGTTTTTGGACAGTTTTATGCGTATATAATTGGAGTTATGCGCGCTTGTCAGGATTTATGCGTTTCTGGCGCGGGTGGATCAACTAAAGGGGGATCAGTACAATGTTTGCTTTTAGAATTGATGAAAACATCGAGTTGCGTTTATTGGAACTCAGACATGCCGAAGAGCTATTTCAATTGACCGATCAATCAAGGGAAAGCCTCCGCGAATGGCTTCCTTGGCTCGATTTCACGAGAACGATGGCGGATTCAAGAAATTTTATTGGCAGTACATTGCAGCAGTTCAGTCGGAATGACGGCTTCCAGGCGGGCATTTGGTACAAAGGAGAGCTTGCTGGCGTAATAGGCTTGCACAGCATTAATTGGTCAAACAAATCGACTTCTATCGGCTATTGGCTAGGAGCCGGCTTCGAAGGGAAAGGCTTGATGACGAAAGCTTGCCAGGCGGTTGTTGACTATTGTTTCAATGAATTAGAGCTGAATCGGATTGAAATCCGTACAGCGACTGAAAATCAGAAAAGCGCAGCCATTCCGCAACGGCTCGGTTTCCAGCTGGAAGGTAACTTGAAACAAGCGGAGTGGCTGTATGATAAGTTTGTTGATCATTATGTGTTTGGATTGGTGAAAGAGGAATAGCGAAAAACGGAGGACAAGCGATGTCCTCCGCCTCATTTTCATATCTCGATAATAAATGGAAGAATCATCGGTTTTCTTCTCGTCCGGGTGTAGAGCAGCTTCTCAACTGACTTCCGGATGGCGTGTTTCAAGTCATTCTGCCGGTACCTGGTGGAAGGTTTTGCATCTTTAATCGTTGAAATGACTAACTGGTTCACTTCCTTGTAAAGCTCATTTGCATCGCGTTCATAGACAAAGCCACGTGAAATCGTATCCGGATCCGAAATGATTCGACCATCCGCTTTGCTCATGGAAACGATGATGATGAGCATCCCTTCTTCGGAAAGAAGTTTGCGATCGCGCAATACGACTCTTCCGACATCCCCGATGCCAAGACCATCCACAAAGACATTCCCAGCTTCTACATGTCTCGTTTGGCGTGCGATTCCATTTTGAATGTCTACGACATCCCCGTTGTTAAGAATGAAAACATTTTCACTTTCCACACCGATCGATTCGGCCATTTCGCGATGCAACTCCAACATGCGGTATTCACCGTGAATCGGAATGAAATAGGTTGGTTTCATTAACGACAGCATGAGCTTCAACTCTTCCCGGTATGCATGTCCGGAAACGTGCATACCCGTTGCGCCGCCGGTCCCATATATGACCTTTGCTCCGAGACGATATAGATTATCGATAATCCGCGACACGCTTTTTTCATTCCCTGGTATCGGGCTGGAGGCAAATATGACGGTGTCTCCGGGCAGCACCGATACTTGGCGGAAGTTGTTGCTAGAGAGACGCGATAACGCCGCCATCGGTTCACCCTGGCTGCCGGTACAAATGATGGCGACGTTTTCAGGATCCATCTGATCGACTTCTTGCGGTTCGATCAGCATGCCTTCGGGAATCTTCAAATATCCGAGTTCCTCGGCGACTGACACGACGTTCACCATGCTTCTGCCAAGCAATGCAATTTTTCGGTTCGTCATATGCGCAGCTTCGATGATTTGCTGGACACGATGGACATTTGAGGCGAATGTTGAAATGAAAATCTTACCTTCCGCTTTCCGGAATGCGTCTGCAATATGCCCGCCGACAACCCGTTCGGATTGCGAGAAGCCGGGGCGCTCTGCATTTGTACTTTCAGATAATAAAAGCAGCACACCCTTTTTCCCGATTTCGGCCATCTTATGAAGATCCGCATACTCATCGTTAACAGGCGTAAGGTCAAACTTGAAATCGCCAGTATGCACAACTGTTCCTTCGGGCGTTTCGAAGGCGATTCCAAGACAATCCGGAATGCTGTGATTCGTTTTGAAGAAGGTGGCGGATATCGATCCGAGGTCGACAGTTGAATCTCCGTTTATTAATATAAGTTCAGTTTCCCTCAGCAGTCCATGTTCTTTTAATCTTAACTGGATCAGTCCGAGTGTCAGCCGTGTCGCATAGACAGGGACATTCAGTTGCTTCAGGAAATACGGAATACCTCCGATATGATCCTCATGCCCATGAGTGACAATGAGTGCCCGGACATTTTCCCGGTGTTCCTTCAAGTAGGAGATATCCTGGATGATCAGATCGACGCCCAATAAATTCTCATCCGGAAATTTCGAACCGCAATCGATGACGACGATATCGTTCGCGTATTGAATGACATACATATTTTTACCGATTTCATTGATGCCGCCTAAAGCAAAAACAGCTAATTTTGTGTCCACATCGATGTCCTCCCACATTGGTAATGAAAAAGGGCTGTCTCGTCGTTACGACAGAGACAGCCTTTACTCCGAAAGTAGGATTCGAACCTACGGCCTATCGGTTAACAGCCGATTGCTCCACCGCTGAGCTATTTCGGAAGGATATTAGTAATCCTATAATGTGCAGAATGCGGTGGATTATTCATCTTTATTTTAAAAAATTGAGCGGCAATGAATTAGCATGTAATTTTGGTGTACAAATTAAATGAAATATACTTCACATCCGCCCGGAGCGGAAGATGGAGTAGATCATGAAAAGAAACATGAGCGCGGCGATGATGGAACCGGCTTCAATGATCGGGAACTGCCATAGCACGTTTGTCTGGCCGGCGATGGCTGAGCCGATGATCAACCCGACCATGAGAATGCTGAAGGACAGCAGGATGATACTGAATGAAAGGCGGTTGCTGATCCGGTCAAGCCGATGCAGAAAGGCTTGAAGTTGCTGAATATTGATGTCGAGCTGAAGCTTCCCTTTTCGGATTGTCGTCGCAATTGCTTTCAAGTCCTTTGGCAGATTCGTTAGGATTTCGATGTTTTCAACAAAGTCTTTCCACGAATTTTCAAGCAGGTTCTTCGGATGATAGCGCTCTCGCATCAATTTCTCTCCAAAAGGCTCGACCGCTTCCATGATGCTGAGCTCAGGGTCCAACTTCGCAATGAGCCCTTCGAGTGTAAGGATAGCCTTACCTAATATCGAGATTTCAGATGGGATGATAATATGGTGTCGGTAGGCGACTTGAAACAGTTCGATGAAGATTGCCCCAAGGCTCACATCATTTAATGATACATCGTAATACTTCGTTTGAAGATCATCCACGTCCCTCGTAAATGCCCGCATGTCTGTGTCTTCCGATAGGATACCCATATCGGAAAAAACTTCGATCATCCCTTCTGTGTCTCCTTCGCGCAAATTGAGGATAAGCGAGGCAAAATGGTATTTCAGCTCCTTATCAAGCCTTCCGACCATCCCGAAGTCCAAATAAGAAACGACGTGTTCAGGGAGGATGTAAATATTACCTGGGTGCGGGTCACCGTGGAAAAACCCTTCATCCAAGATTTGATGGAACATCGAATCGACGATCCGTCGCGCAATCAACTTTCGGTCATACCCGCCTGCGTCCATCTTTTCCAAATCATTCGCTTTGACACCGTTGACCATTTCCATCGTCAGCACCTTGTCCGTCGAATAATCCCAATAGACTTTAGGTATATGGATACTCGGATTTTCCTCGAATTGTTTCGCGATACGCTCACTATTGCGCCCTTCCACCCGGTAATCCAGTTCATCTTGCAATGATCTGGAGAATTCGATGACCATCTCGCGGAGGTGATACGTTTCGGCCCAATCCGTATTGTCTTCTAAAAAGCGGGCCAAATCGCTTAAAATGGCAAGGTCGGTCTCCATTGTTGGTCTAATGTCAGGCCGCTGAACTTTGACAGCAACCTCTTCTCCACTTGGCAAGTGTGCGATATGCACTTGCCCGATCGAGGCGGTAGCTAACGGCTTCTCATCGAATGTCTTGAATAGATGTTCAAGAGGCTCTTCGAGTTCAAACTCTACTATTTCCCGAATTTGATCAAACGGAACAGCTGTAACATGGTCCTGAAGTTTCTCAAGCTCCGAAGCGATTTCAAGAGGAACAAGATCCCGCCGTGAACTCGCAATCTGTCCAAGTTTGATGAAAGTCGGTCCCAATTCCTGCAAGGCATGACGAAGCTTGACCCCGGCATCTTGCATATTCATTTCATTTCCGCCGTCGTCGTTTGACGAACTGCGATCGGTTAGCCCTAACCGGAACAGAAAGTGGCTGAACCCGTTGCGCAGAAAAACATTCGTAATCTCTTGAAATCGTTTTGTATGCCGTATTCGTATCTTCAACAAATTAATTCCTCCAAATCTATCGCAGCGGTTTACCTATCCATATACCCTTTTACGATTAATGTTAGCCATTGTATTACTTCTTTACGCGGCCGACAATTAAAGGCCAGCCCCTCTCAAACGTTGTGATTCCAAAGAAAGCTAGACTCATTTCGTGTTACACTTAACAAAAATCAATAGAGGGTCATTCCATTGGATATTCTTTTTTTCATCACAATCATATTAGTAGCATCCATCCTCCAGACTGGGACCGGGTTTGGCTTCTCAATCGTTGCGACACCGTTTCTTCTGCTATTATTCGATGCACGGGATGCCATCCAAATCAATCTTCTTTTGTCGTTAGTCATTTCATTGGCGATGTATCGGAAAGTGAGGACTGATATTGATAGGGGAGTGATGAAGCGGTTCATCATGGGCAGTTTCATTGGGTTGCCGCTTGGGATTATCGTATTCCTGCTCGTCGATATTCCAAAGTTAAAGCTGGGCATCGGTATCATCATCCTTCTGTTGACAGCCCTTTTGCTTCTGAAGTTGAGGATGAAGCAATCACCGAACAGGGATGTTGCCATCGGTGGACTTTCCGGTGCGTTGACGACAAGTATCGGAATGCCGGGGCCGCCATTGCTGCTTTATTTTTCAGGTGCGGACACGGCAAAAGAAACATTGCGCGGCACGACGCTCGTCTATTATTTATTCATCTATTCCATCAGCTTGCTCATCCAGATCGTATTTGCAGGGACTAGTGTTACAGTATGGAAATCGAGCGTTCTTGCATTGCCAATTGTTTGGCTTGGCCTTTATGCGGGGCAGTATTTATTCCTGAAGGTCAATCAAGCAGGTTTCCGCATTTTCATGTATATCATTTTACTATTTACGGGGATTTATTTGCTGTTAAGCAACTAAAAAAGGGCTGGCACACGCCACCCCTTTCGCTTATTAATAAACCTTGTCCCCATTAAAAATGGAGTTTTTCACGATTACATAATCAACTGTACGGATAGCATCCAACTTTGTTCCGCCTGCATAGGAGATGGACGATTGGAGATCCTGCTGCATTTCAGTAAGCGTGTCTTGCAGTTTCCCTTTGTAGGCCACATGCATTTTTTTGCCTTCGACGTTTTTCTTCTCGCCTTTTTGGTATTCAGAAGCAGATCCGAAATACTCTTTGTATAGCTTGCCGTCCATTTCGATTGTTTCGCCTGGGGACTCTTCGTGACCGGCGAAAAGGGATCCGATCATGACCATGGACGCGCCGAATCGAACCGATTTTGCGATGTCTCCATGTGTACGGATGCCGCCGTCAGCGATGATCGGCTTCGAAGCGGCTTTTGCGCACCAGCGAAGCGCTGCCAGCTGCCATCCGCCAGTTCCGAAACCGGTTTTAATCTTCGTGATGCAAACTTTACCCGGTCCGATGCCTACTTTCGTTGCATCTGCGCCAGCATTCTCGAGTTCGCGGACCGCTTCCGGCGTACCGACATTGCCAGCGATGACAAACGTTTCCGGAAGATGTTTTTTTATATGCTGGATCATGCGGATTACGGCGTTTGAATGACCGTGCGCAATGTCGATTGTAATATAGTCCGGAATAAGCTGGTCAGCTGCCAATTGCTCGACAAAGCCGTACTCCTCCTCTTTCACACCGACACTGATTGAAGAAATCAAACCACGGGTATGCATATCTATAATGAATTCAGCACGCTTTTCTGGGTTGAACCGGTGCATGATATAGAAATAACCGCCTTCCGCCAATTGGATGGCGACCTGTTCATCAATGATCGTCTGCATATTTGCAGGGACGACCGGCAATGCAAATTTGTGTTTACCTAACATGACGGAAGTGTCACATTCTGAGCGACTATTTACTATACACTTAGCGGGAATCAATTGAATATCTTCATAATCGAATACTGTATCCATATACTACACTCCTAAAGGCGAATGATATTTTTTATTTCGATGTAAACGTTCGTGCTTTTGTAATTTACATTATTTTTCCCCATTCGTCAATTACTATTCATACTTTACGAAAGTAATATTCCAAAATAAGGGTGTTCAATGGATTTATAGATGATATGATGGGTGGAAGTTTGAAAATTCACAGAGGTGATGGATCACTATGAGGCTATCTTTAAAATATTTAATAGGGTTGGTTGCGTTCCTATCGATAGTGCTGACTTTGGCGGCCAGCATCATTTCGGGTTATCGGGTGGAACAGCAATCGTTAATTGAGAATACATTGGAAACGAACCGTGCGTATGCGGTGAAAATGGCACAGTCGACGGAGTCGTATTTGTCGATGACACTGCAATCAATGGAAGCGAGCGCAAATCAGATTGCGCCGTTAATGGGACAAGAAAATGTTGAAGAAATTTTACTATCCGAAGTGAATCGAATGAAGAAACAGACGGATACATTCAACTCAGTTGCTATAGCTGCTAAAGATGGTGAAATTCTGGCCGTCTCCCCGGAGACTTTGGCTTTAAAGGGGAAAATGCTGAACTCGGAAGGCGGTCGCGAAGCGCTGAAAAAGCGCGAAGCTTTCATTTCACAACCTTATATCGGATTAACAGGGCGCTTGATCATTTTCCTATCCTATCCGATTTTCGACAATGAAGGTGATTATCTCGGCCTTGTCGGGGGAACAGTTTATTTAAAAGAGGAAAACATCCTTCAACAAGTATTGGGTGAACATTTTTACGAGGACGGCTCCTACGTGTATGTCGTGGATAAAAGCGGTCGCATTATATATCACCAAAATCCTTGGCGGGTAAACGATATTGTGTTGGAAAATGCCGTTGTCCAGCAATTGATAACAGGTAAGAGCGGTGCGATGGAAGTTGTGAATACGGAGGGAGTCGAAATGTTGGCGGGCTATGCGACGATTCCAATAGCCGATTGGGGCATCGTGACCCAAAGGCCGAAGGAAGTCGCTTTGGCCTCCTCCGTCACGATGATAAAAGAAATGATCTTGAAGACGGCTCCAATCCTACTTTTCTCCTTCCTGGTCATTTTACTTTTGTCTTATAAAATTGCTCAGCCTTTGACAAGGCTTGCTACATACGCCGAATCCAGCACGGAAAACAATCAAGGTGAAAAAATAAATGATGTGCATGCTTGGTATTACGAAGCGATTCAATTGAAAAAGGCATTGAACTACAGCTTGAATTTCTTTATTCACCAATCGACGGTCGATCCGTTGACGAAGCTGATGAACCGGCGAGTCATGGACGCCCATTTGGAACAATGGACAGAGCAGGACCGCCCTTTTGCATTGCTTATTTTTGATATTGATAAATTTAAACGCGTCAATGATACGTATGGACATGCTATGGGTGATGAAGTACTGAAATACTTGGCAGCATCAATGCTTGAAGTCGCCAGTAAAGATGATGTATGCTGCCGTTTCGGCGGGGAGGAGTTTGTCATGCTGTTGCCTGAGACGGATCGGCAGACGGCATTCCAAGTAGCGGAACGCTTGCGCAAGAAATTAGAAAGCACAAGTAGTCCATGCGGGGAAGTAGTGACGATATCGATCGGGATTGCGATGCATCCAGAAGATCGCCAGGACTCAGGCGAACTGTTGGAGTTGGCAGACCAAAGTCTATATGAAGCGAAACGGACAGGTCGTAACCGGACGATTGATTATGCTACACTGAGAATATGAAAGCCCAAGGAGGACATAATCATGCAATATTCGAAATCGAAAATGGAACTGCTTGTGAAAAACAATTCGGAATTGACGCAGCGGTTGAAGCAGATCATGAAGGAACATGAGCTGGAAAAGAGTTTTGCATTGAAGGCACTGTATCACTCCGAAGTGAAGGAAAGCGGCAGGTTCATGAAAGATTACCAGGAACTTTGAAGCGACGATAAATAGGCAGGGACACATCTCGACGTGTCCCTGCTTTTTTCTATTCATGACTATAAAAGCTATTTCATTGATTAATAGGAACGTTTGTTTTATATTGTTGGAAGGAGGTGGAAGGTTTTTTGTTGAAAAGGAAGTAAAAGGGAAATATAATATAATTTAATTGAAAGGAGGGAGTCATATGCAAAATCGGGTAGAGGAATTGGAGGAAGCGCGCTTGAAAGGGTTAAATCAAGGCATCTGGCAAGAGAAGGTTTCCACAGTGCTGACAATGCATGGCTTGGCTTTCTCCACAGAAAAAATCGCCTTGGTGACGAGGCTCACTACAACAGAGACCAAAGCCATTATTTCGGAAAATTGGCGTTAGTATAGGAAGAAACATGACTTGTGAGTATCTTTATCGAGAACCACAGGAAGAGCCACTGAAGACGAAATGTTTTCAGTGGCTGATTGTCTATCTGTTTTGATATAAATGAATCAGGTTTTGATTTTGCCCTCTTGCGAATACGTCCGTCCGGTTCGGTCCCCATGATACAGCTGAAGGCCTCGAGGTGAGCGATCCGCCGAGATTTTGCCAGTCGGACCAACGTGTGCCGTTCCACTCCAACAGGTACAAGCCGTTATCCGTCCCCCTTACAAATACTTGCAGGCGGTTCGGTTGCTTGGAGGAGACGGTTGGTCCGCCGACTAGGATTCCGCCAAGGCTTTCCCAGTTGCTCCAAGAAGATCCGTTCCACCATTTATGGATCAAGTCTTGGTTTTGTCCCCGAGCGAATACGTCAATCCGGTTCGGTCCCCATGATACGGCAGCCGGTTCCGAAGTCAAATTGCCGCCGAGATTCTCCCATTCTTCCCAACGAGATCCGTTCCACGTCTTTTTGTATAGTGCATTGTCACTTCCTCTTACGAAGACATCCAATTGATTGGGCCGGCGAGATGATGCAGCCGGGTCGCTCGTAAGCACACCGCCAAGACTTTCCCAATCATTCCATTGCCGTCCGTCCCACCATTTATGATAAAGGGAATTGTCTGTTCCTCTTACGAACACATCAATACGGTTCGGTCCCCAAGACACAGCTGCAGGAGCTGAAGTTAACACACCGCCAAGGCTTTCCCAATCATTCCATTGCCGTCCATCCCACCATTTATGGTAAAGGGCTTGGTCCGTTCCGCGGACAAACACATCCAATCGATTCGGCTGCCAAGAAGATACTCCCGGAGCGGATGTCAAGACACCACCCAAGTCCTCCCAACCGATCCAACCTTGGCCGGGCCCGGGTCCAGGTCCTGGTTGGCCTCCGCGGATTTCATCCAGAGTCAGTTGAATCACCCGCAACAAGATACGGTCAATAACGTTTTGAGGGATATTGAATTGGCGGAAGAATAGATTCATCCAAGGGTATTGCTGCTGAAACTGCCGATAGATTTGTTCAGCGGTTTGGTTCGCAGTTGACGCATTGATTGTGGCTCCGATGACGAGCGTGAATACATAATTGGTGATGACCTGATTCATGCCGTACCGGTCGAGTTCCCGGTACAGGTCATAATTTTCCCTTCTGATTTTCTGCAAAATCTGCTGAACGCTTGCTTGACGCTCTCTTTCATCAGGGCCGAGTTGTGCAAACTGGTTCATAGGCATCATTGAAGGCGCCATATAGCCATAATAAAACAATCAAACACCTCCTCTGAGTGATAAGATAGTATATGCAAAGCGCCTGTGCAGGTGATTAATCCCCGAAAGGAGACAAGCTGATTTGAGCACCCATATAACACAAAATAGGATCATGGAGCTGTGCGGCTCCGTCTCATTCAAACGGGGCGAGATGTTTAACCGTGCAGGGAAAGTGACGTTTACACAATATAGCAACACATATTGCGAAGCGATTGTGGCAGGGAAGGAAAACTTCCACGTCACCATCGATCTATCGGGTGAAAAACTTCAATCGGAGTGCAGCTGTCCGGTTCTGCCTTACTATAAATTCAAATGCCAGCACGTAGCGGCTGTTTTGATAGCCATGATGGAACGCAAGCGTGAGATAGCGCCGGATTTGGCGGAAGGAATGCTTTCCCTTTTCAATGACAAACCAAGAGCTAGCGGACATCAGCTTCATTTCGAAAATAGGGAAGTGGTGGAGCTCGCTTTTACGTTTAAGCCCGTTGTTGCGGGGAAACAGCAAATGCTTGGCATGGAGTTGGCTGTTGCAGGAATTCATGTGGAGGACATCCGGCAGTTTTTGGAGGATGTGAATGAAAGACGGCCAAGCACACTGAAACGTACATTCACTTTTGATTCCCAACTGCATTGCTTCAACAGGGAAGCTGATGCTGTTCTCCAGCAACTTATCGGTATTCATAATGAAGATAGGGTTTTCCGGCACGGTTCAGTGAGCCCCGCTACATTGCTAATCCCGCCATCCTCGTGGGAAAGGTTACTGAAGGTTATAACTCAAGCAAGCGACGTACAACTGGAAATTGGCGGCAGAATAACGAGCTTTCACATAGTGGAAGCGACATTGCCCGTCCATTTTCATTTCGAAAAAAAGCAGGAAACCGGGCATGTTCTCACAATTGATGGGTTGAACCATGTGCACGTATTGGAGGCTTACAAGCTTGTCCTTTGCGATGGGCAATTATTCCAGCTGAGCAATGAGGATTGCAAGCGGCTCGCCGATCTGCAAAAAATGATCGAGACGTCAGGCACACGCCAGCTGCCCATCTCCAATGAGCAAATCGGATTCTTCATCGAAAAGGTAGTACCTGGACTGAGGAGAATCGGCGAAGTCCAACTCGATGAAACGGTAATGGACCAGCTCGTAAAATCTCCTTTGAAGGCAAAGCTGTACATCGATCGGGTAAACAACCGATTGCTTGCAAGCCTCGAATTCCAATATGACCAGATCGTCCTGAATCCTGTTACGGAGAAGGATTTGCCGGCGGGATCCGTATTGGTCCGCGACCTTGATAAGGAAGAGGCCATCCTCCGTTTAATGGAAGACAGCTCATTCGCTACAACGGATGAAGGGTATTTATTGCACAATGAGGAATTGGAATATGAATTTCTTCATCACATCCTCCCGAAACTTCAGAAGTTCGTCCAAGTGTATGCGACGACAGCAATCAGGAACCGGGTTTTCAGGGGGAATGCCAAACCGCGCATCCGGGTGAAAGCGCACGAGGACCGGACGAATTGGCTAGAATTCAAATTTGAGATGGACGGCATACCCGATAAGCAAATACGTGAAATCCTTGAAGCGCTGGAGGAAAAACAGAAGTATTACCGTTTGCGGAATGGCTCCCTTCTTTCATTAGAAACGAAGGAGTTTGAAGAAATCCAACGGTTTTTGAATGAAATTCCGGAAGACATCGAGACCCTCGAAAAGGGATTGAACGTTCCGATGGTGCGTGGCATCCGATTTTTGGATTCAGTCGGTAATGATGAGATGTTTTCCGTTGAGGAATCTGCTCGCCAGTTTTTTGAACGTCTACTGAATCCCGGCGATTACGCGGAAGTGCCACCGTCGTTGGAAACGGTATTGCGCGATTATCAAAAAACAGGTTTTCAATGGATGAAAACGATTGCTGAATTCGGCGTCGGGGGCATACTTGCAGACGATATGGGGCTCGGTAAGACGTTGCAGAGCATTGCATTCATCCTGTCTATGCTTCCTGACATCCGCGAGAAGAAACGGCAAGTCTTAATCGTCTGCCCCTCTTCATTAACCTATAACTGGTTGAGCGAATTCCGGAAATTTGCGCCTGAAATAAATGCCATCGTCATAGACGGGTCAAGAAAGGAGAGGGCAGAGCGGCAAAGTGATGTGGAGGACAAGGATGTGTTGATCACGTCTTATCCTTTGATTCGCCGGGATATTCAGTGGTATGAGAAACAAGACTTCCTGACGATCTTTTTCGACGAGGCGCAAGCATTCAAAAACCCGTTTACGCAAACGGCACGGGCTGTGAAAAGATTGCATGCAGACACCTGTTTCGCGCTGACCGGAACGCCTATCGAAAATTCGGAGGAGGAACTTTGGTCCATCTATCACGTCGTATTCCCTGAACTGTTCATGGGATTGCAGGAATATAGTGAACTTACGCCGAAAGCGATATCCCGCCGAGTACGACCATTTTTGCTGAGACGGATGAAGGAAGATGTCCTCGGAGAGCTGCCGGCAAAAGTCGAATCGATGGAATCCGCGGAGTTGCTTCCCGAACAGAAGAAGCTGTATGCCGCCTATTTGGCAAAGCTGCGCCACGACACGTTAAAGCATTTGGATAAGGACACGATCCGAAGGAATAAAATCAAAATTCTCGCCGGTTTGACGAGGTTGCGGCAAATCTGTTGCCATCCGGCGTTGTTTGTTGACGGCTACCAGGGCAGTTCCGCGAAGTTCGAGCAGTTGAAGCAGCTGATTCAGGAATCGAAGCAGGCTGGGAGAAGAGTGCTGATCTTTTCACAATTTACGAAGATGCTTGGCATTATCGGCAAGGAACTTGCAATGAAAGGTACTCCGTTTTTCTATTTGGATGGCCAAACACCTTCCGAGGAACGACTGGAATTATGCAATCGATTCAATGCAGGAGAGCGCGATGTTTTTCTCATTTCATTGAAAGCGGGCGGGGCGGGCTTGAATTTAACGGGGGCCGACACCGTCATCTTGTACGATCTTTGGTGGAATCCCGCGGTGGAAGAGCAAGCCACGGACCGTGCCCACCGCATGGGTCAACAGCAAACCGTCCATGTCATCAAGCTCGTCGCGCGTGGCACGATTGAGGATAAAATGAATGAGTTGCAGGAGAAGAAGAGGAATCTGATCGAGGAGATCATTGATTCTAAGGATGCTGCTAATACTACATTGACTGAGGACGACATCCGGGAGTTGCTGGAAATATAGAAGTATAGTTGCTGCAAGGGCAGTGGATACTACTGGAAAAGGAGCGGATCAATTGAGAGCAATCAAGATTTTACTAAGCATCGCCGTCATACTTGTTGTTATCGGCTTCGGTGTCTACCATTTCGGAACAAAATTCATCGCCGACGAAGTGATGGGCCAAGTGGCGGCAGAACTGGAATCGAGCGGTCAGATGGAGGCCATTAGACAGGAAGTTCAAAGAGACCCGGAACTCCGTGCGTTCATCGAAGAAGGGAAGAATGTAGACGCGTCGAAACTTCCTTTCCAAACAAAAGAGGAAGCGACGAGGGTCCTGTTGAAGAAATTCGATCTAGGTGAAATCAACGACATACAAATTCAAGCACGGCAAGGCATGACTGCATCGGAGCAACAGGCACTGCTCAATAAAATCGAAAGTCGGTTGACGGATGAAGAGATGCTAGCGTTGAAAGCGTTGGCTTATAAAGAGTTATTCAAGTGAGAAACCGCTTCAGTCGATTGACTGAGGCGGTTTTTCGCGTCATCGGGGAGTTATCGATTATTTCCCGGCGGATATCAATCATTTCCTATGAGTTATCGATCAATTCAACGGAGTTATCGTTTATTTCCCGAAACTTATCGATCATTTCCCAAGAGTTATTGTCACTTTGGGACTTTTGGATTATTTGAATCATGAAGCTCTCTAATCACTTTAAGGTCCGCCACATAATATCTTCCCCTTTTCTCCCCTTCAAAAGGTATTCCAAGCTGCCCTAAAATCCGTTTAGCTTTCTGGACGTTATCTAGATGTAAAAAGCGCCTACATTCTTTATTTGAAATACGTAAATCCACTAACATAAAGTAATCCAACATCGCTTGAACATGGGCATGCGGGTCTATATTGCCGCGGTTAGGACAGCCCCATCCGTTGTAAATTGATTCCATGCCAAACCGGCCGCATTCAACACAGCGGACTCCCGATATAACTTCGGTTGGCTGGATTCCAAATCGGTCTGATAATGGAAACGGATCAAATTCACGGTGGGCATCAGTTATCTTATTTGCAATGTCTGCAAGTCCGGGTAAATCAATTGAAGGGTGAAATGAATTGAGTCTGCGGAGAAAAACAGGGATCTCAAGAGGAAAAAGGAGAGTCAGATCTTTACGAAGGTTTTCGAATTGCTGATGCGGTCTGGGGAAAACCGCTGCCTGATAAATGGGGATAGGCATGTGGTGCGCGTGAAACCAATCTTCTAACAGCATCTTATTCCGCTCCAGCTGGACAGATGGACATTCAAATGCATCAATTTGTCCGTTTTCAAGGGTGCGCGTCAGTTGATTGTACTCTTCTGGAAAACTGATTCGGCCGGCAATATTTTTCACTTCCAAAATGACGGCACCTTGTTGACAAAGAAAAAGTGTATCGATTTGGAATTTGCCTGTGGATTGCAAGTTCACGTCATGGAAAATGTAATGCTTAAAAGGGAACTGATATTGCTGAAAGACATTTGCTAGTATTCTTTCACCATTTTCGCCTGCCCGAGTCTTCCTCAGCTCGTTCTCGATGTCCGCGTAGCGCGGGTGATGCTCCGGCAGCCTACGTAGCAAGGCCTCAAGCCCGATTGCCTTTAAAGAGATTTCTTTTTCCTTCATGATCAATGAAATACCGCCTCCATTATTGTCTTGTAACATCTATTCTACCATAAGAGTCTGAAAACTCGCTATAGTTAGTGCTGCTGAAAAGTTATCAATCATTTCCTTTAGGTTATCGATCAATTTCACCGAGTTATCGTTCATTTCCTGGCAGTTATCGGTCAGTTGTAAGAAGTTATCGGTCACTTCTCAAAAGTTATCGTCGTTTTGGGACTTTAATCTCCCCGAAAATCACATAATTCCAGTGCCTTTCAAAGATGATAGTCAGGCGTAATTTGTAAGTGAATCATTTGGCATTCCAGTAATATGGTATCCCAAGGTGCAAAACGGTTTTTATTGAATGAAATAAAATACGGCAGCGCACAAGGCGTTGCCGTTTCGTTGTTAATCACCGTATTCTAACTGTTCCTCTATCTTCCCATCATCTCCATGAACATAAACCATCGTACCGGCTTCTTCCGCCATTCGTTTGGCTTCATCGACGGCGTCATTCCGGTTGCCCGCCGTATAGGCAGGTTCATCATTGCCTTCCTTTTTCACAGCCCAGCCTTCGTCATCAAGGGGAACGACGTGGAATCTCGCATCGTCTGTTCCAGCGCGATCTTCGAAATACTCGTCTTGGTCACGTTTTGCCATACAATAACCTCCTCAATCTAGTACCCTTCCATTACCCGGTTGGGTGGAATCCAAAACAGCTCTAATTCATAGAATGGTATGACTTCTCTGGTTAATTAATGATAAACTTAAGCAAGTGGGGGTGTATATATGGAGTCACCAAATAAGGTGTTATCTTTACGGAATGTCACGATGACGTACGGAAATCATCGTGTGTTGAATGGCGTGAATTTAGAGGTTGAACGGGGGCAGATTATCGGCTATATCGGTCCGAACGGTGCGGGGAAAAGCACGACGGTGAAAATCATGCTCGGCTTAATTCAAAATTATACGGGCCAGGTAGTAATCTTTGGCGAGGATATCGCTTCGGGAGACCCATCTTACAAAAGAAGAATCGGGTATGTGCCGGAGCAAGCGGAGCTGTACGATAACTTGACGGCGATGGAGTACTTGGCGTTCACGGGGGAATTGTACGGACTTGACCGTGCATTTGCGGAAGAGAAAGCGCAGAAGCTTATGGAGGAATTTGAACTTGGCGACGTGATGCACACACGGCTTTCTTCCTTCTCCAAAGGGATGCGGCAAAAGGTGCTCATCATTTCGAGCTTGCTGCATAATCCTGATCTATTATTCTTCGACGAACCGTTAAGCGGCTTGGATGCGAACAGCATGATGGTCATTCGTGAAATGTTGGCGCAATTGGCGGCGCAGGGAAAAACAATCTTTTATTCCTCGCATATTATGGATGTCGTAGAGAAAATCAGCAACCGGATTGTGCTGCTCGTCAAAGGGACCGTTGTTGCGGATGGAAGTTTTGAAGAATTGCAGGAACTGAGTGAAGAAGGATCGCTTTCCGGCATATTCAATCAGCTGACAGGATTCACAGATCATGCGAGTCGGGCAGAGCGATTCATCACGATCGTTGAGGATGGAATTGCCGATGCATGAATTTCGTACACTTGCGATCCTCTCTAAATGTAAACGGCTATTTGTAAAAGCAGGCATCGACTACGACGCAATGGAAACCATTTTGCGCATGAAATTGACGATGGATGGCAGACGAACGCCAACTATTTTCAATGGGCAGAAGAAAAAGGAAGGCAATCAGTTCCTGAAGTCCTTGTGGATCTATGGATTGTATGGGCTTATGGTGATTCCGTTTCTCCTATTTGGAGACGGTCATTATATCTTTCAAATGAGCATCGTTTTCGGTATCATCATGTTCATTTTGACGACGACGATGGTTTCCGATTTTTCTTCGGTACTGTTGGATGTAAGGGATAAGACGATTTTGCAGACAAAACCGGTTAGTAGTAGGACGCTTGGCACCGCGAAAACCATCCACATATTAATCTATATGTTTTTCATAGCCGGGGCCTTCATTGCGATCCCGCTCGTCGTAGGACTGTTTTCCAAAGGAATCGTATTCACATTGGTTTTTCTTGTCGCACTACTGCTTACGATGCTTTTTATTGTAGTAATTACGTCACTCGTGTACTTTGCGGTCCTGCGGTTCTTTGACGGCGAAAAACTGAAGGATATCATCAACTACGTGCAAATCCTGCTGTCCGTCGGCGTCATCGTCGGTTATCAGATTGTCATCCGCGCCTTCGATTTTGTTGATATAGATTTGACGTACACATTCAGCTGGTGGCATGTGTTTCTTCCGCCGATTTGGTTCGGCGCTTCGTTTGAGCTATTGTTGAATCAAGACTTTTCAAAAGTGCTGATCCTGTTGTCAGCACTGGCCCTGCTCGTCCCGATCATCTCCATCTACGTCTACGTGAGGCTCATGCCTTCGTTCGAACGCAATATGGATAAGTTGATGAGCGAATCGAAAAACAAGAGGAAGAAATCGGGTTGGTGGGTGGACAGTTGGGCAAAGCTTTGCTGTGGGAATAGGGAAGAGAAGACGTTCTTCCGTTTTGGAGCTTTGATGATGCAACAGGAACGGGATTTCAAGCTAAAAGTCTATCCTTCACTTGGATTTTCAATGGTTTTTCCGTTCATTTTCATCTTTACAGAACTGCAAATGAGGACACTGGCGGAAATCTCCACTGGAAAGTTGTTTTTGCTCATCTATTTCGGCAGTATGATGATCCCGAGCATCATCCATACGATGCAGTTTTCCGTGAATCATAAAGGGAGTTGGCTTTTCAAGGCAGCGCCGATCCAGCAGCCCGCTGCAGCATATAGTGGGACGCTTAAGGCATTTTTAGTGAAGTTATATATGCCGGTTTTCGTATTACTGTCGATTGCATTCATCGCGATCTTTTCGTGGCGCATTGTGCCCGATCTCTTCGCTGTGTTATTGGGGGTAATTCTCCAAACGTTGCTCACATACAAATGGCTGAATTCAGGCGACTTTCCATTTACCCAATCCTTCGAGTTTGCACAATCGGAAGGGTCGGCGAAAATGATTTTGATTACTTTCTCGACAGGGATTTTTGTCATAGGTCACCTAATTGCGATGGCGATAACGGGTGGAATTTATGTATATATCGCATTGCTGCTAATTGGAGTATTTCTCGGTTGGCGGAAGGTGTTTCCGATGAAGGGGGACGTGCCGGTACGGGTGTGAATTGAGGGGTGGCTTGCTAGCATTTATGCGTCTTTCGCTCGAATTATGCGCGTTTGTGGGCGGTTATGAGCTTTTGCGGAGGTTTATGCATGTTTGCTGGCGTTTATGAGTGTTTGGAAGTATTTATGCGTGTCTGCTGAAGTTTATGGACTTTTGGAGGAAGTAATGCGTGTGTATATAAGAATATCGGGTGGGGATCAGTGCGACTTGCATGATTTCCACCCGTTTTTTAAATAACTTGTAATTCGATTATGAATAAACCAAGTCCATTCGCCTGCGAAACGGTATCAACAATTTTTTGGATGTCTCTTTTAATTGTTTCATCTTCCAGATCTATATTTCCGAAATAAAGCATGATGTATTGTTTATCTTTCGAGTATATTTGAAAACTCATTAAACCATTTGGAGAGTAGCCATTCCTTTTTAATTCTTCTTCAAGTTTAATAGTGAAATTCGTTTCTTGGATCCTTTTGATAATCTCTTGGGCTTCTGCATTTCGAGCGGAGGATGCTGTATGGATAGTATTGACGACGTTTATTTGAAAATCATCTTTTGCATGATGGTTTTTTTCAATTATGTCTGTCACTATTTTCTCCACTTTTGAATTGATGGATGGGTCATAATCTACTGGCAGGTTTATGATTAACTCGACTTTTTCAGATGCCATTTTGTATTCCAAACTGAAGGTAGTATAATTTTTAACCTCCAATTCCTGCATAATATAACCCATCAAGTCATTATAGCTTAACCGTACTGAAAAACGCGTGTTCTCTTTTGGTTCCTTATGATAGCTTGAAATTTGCAAATGAAACCGCTCAGGTTCGTAATTGTTTTCTTCTAGTACCCCATTGACGATCTTTGTTAATTCCTTTTTCGTGGACCGTTTAATTTTTTCGTATGGCAACTTGATAAGAATTTTTATGTTCTCACCTGGAAGAATGGCGTAATCCAAAACAAAGCCTATGTCAGCTTTGCGTAACTCTTGCTTAATTTCATAAATTAATTCCTCATATTGTTGGATATAGACAGTTAAATCAGTGGATATTTCCGAGGTTGTATCTACTTCTTTGGCAGACTTACTATTGATAATAACAACAGCAGAAAAAGAAAAGATTAAAAAAAAACATAACAATGGTAATTTAAATTTCACGTACTTTTATCCCGCCTTTCATATAAAATGGCTATGGTAAAGGGTATGTCCGGTGTTTTGATAAGATACATTTTACTTCCAGCAGTTCTTCAGCACTCTGGTTTATTTCTTCTTTGCCAACCTCTTTCGCAAGAAAAACATTCTATAAACGATATAGATAAAAAGCGGTTCCGTTGATTTAAGCGGAAACGGCTTAGCGCTCACACGCAAAAAGCGTCAGCCGAGAGCAGAAACCAACAGTAAATTCTTCTTTATAGATTAAAAAGGGTTGTCACAGAAAGTCGGTTTTTACTGACTTTCTGGACAGCCCTTTGCATTTATTAGAATAGTAAATCGTACGCTTCTTCAAAGAACTTATCAAATTTACGTTGACCATCTGTAATACCAATATCAGCGTAATCAGTATGGCCTCCAACAATATCGATAATCGCCATACTGATTTTTCCTGCCAATGTTGTACCCAGAATAAGACGAACGATTTTGTTATCAATCATTGTATCCAACGCTTCTGGCGCCGCATGTAACCAGATTTCCCAAGCCATAGCCTTAGCTGAGACAGGGAAGTGTTGTCGAAACGCCGTTGCATAAATGCTACGCGCTCTAATCGCTAAGTCATAACATTCTTTTAGTGAGCCCTTACACTTACCAAGAGTATTACCATGTTTGAAAGAAATTGCGATTGCTCGATCATATTTAATATTGATGCGAGCACCAGTAATGTTGCCAGATGTTACATTATCGTAAATAAAGTAACCGTTAGCCTCGTAATCGAAATCATTTGTATCCTCTGGAAATAGCGCCATATGAATCTCTCCCTTGAATTTTTTAGAAAGCGTTTCTTAATTAAATTCACTTAAGTTTTTGCTTTCTTATCATTAAAAGGGATTTTTAAAGCTCGTTTAACAACCTTTTGAAAAATATTTTAGTAATTATATAAGTAACTAGATTTATAAAAAGTAATATAATAAACTGTATAACAGAAATAAAAATAATAAGCAGTACATCCGCATGTAATACGATTTCGCCCGGCGGTAGCTCTTGTGGTCGCTCTAAGACTAGTAAAGTAATAAAAAATACAATGATAGAACAAAAAAAGCCTAAATACGCAGAAAAAGAATATTGATAAAATCTTAATTTAAATCCCTTAAATTTTAGGGCCATAGTAATATTAATAAGCAAAATGATTAAAGGGAAAGTTATAAATTGAAAAAACGGCATATTTATCTTTTCGCTTAGTATCGATGAACAAATAAACTGAGCAAAACAAGCGACAGTAATATTTACAAAAACTAGTAATACTAAAGACTTTTTTTGTTTATCCACTGTATCTTCCTTTCCTATTTCCAGCTTTACTTGTTTGGTCAATCTAGAAAGTTTCTGTCTAACAGTATTATCCGATTCAGATTATCATATCCATTTGACGTTAAAATAATCTTCCGGTTCCCACCATTTTCCTCATTCCCTAATTCACTCAGTATTATGAATACCGCAAAAACCAAGCACAGACAATTGCGAAGGATTAATACATAGTTTTGCGCCGTGAATTGTAAGACTTAAAGTAGCCCGTCACATACTAGCCCGGCTTTCATGTCTACCGGAATATAGGCTCTCTCGTTGGTTTTGCAGCTTGGACAGTGCTTATGTTGGATTAAGTGCTTTATAACGATGGGCATCTATCCTAGCAGGACATCAACAGAACATTGACGCGACAAGAACAGATGTGAACTCGATACATCTGGTTGGTCCGCCATTTTTCAGGGGAGGTCTGTCATGGTTGTTTTGGCTCCCTTCCTGCCAACTAACTTCCGTATACTTTTCGGCTTGCGCAGTCCGTCACTTGAAGCGAGCATGCTTCTACTCCTACTTATACTTATCAATCCAGTTGGGTGCTCTAGTTATTTCATGCGGTTCTCCAGCCTTTCACTTTGGCCTTGAGAAGGGAGATCACAATGATGTCTCAGTTTCCAAAGCCCGTTCTGCTTCTAATAATTCAAAGATGGAGGGAAGGGCAGGGTGAGTATTCTCCTTGATTTTTTTGATTATCATTAAGGAAACTTCTTGTTCTAAATCATCCCTGTTCTGATAATGTGTTTGACTTAAAATGGATTTAATTTTTGGTTTGAGCATATCTAATACTTCCACTTGAAACGTTTGGTCATCTATTTTCTGCATCAGGATTCCCCCTTTTCAATTCGTACTGCTGCTCGATTTTCTTTAGTGTATTTCGTTTAGATTTATTTACAGCTTGCTTCGTCACCCCTATTTTTCTAGCTATATCTTCCTCACTCATACATTCAAGGAAGATAAGTGTGAGAATCTCTTTTTGTTTTTCACTTAAACTTGATACAATCTTGGCAATTGTCTCTTCTTCAATTAAGTCTTCTAAGACACTAGTTTTTGAAAAGTACTCATTCTCCATTTCTTCTTGAATGCCGAGAGGGTGTGGCAATAAATTTAAAATCGTTTCGCCATCATCGATGGGCTTGTCTAAATTTAATTGATTTCGAGTGGAATGTTGTCTTGTTTTCTTGTCAAATCTTTGCCCCTCGAAATTCAAAACTTTAGAAAAGTAATTCAGAAGTTGAATTTTTCTTGCATGCCTAAAGAAGTATTTTTCCAGTTCAACTTTATTTAAATCAGTAGGATTCTTTAAATAATTATCGTAAAGCTTCATCATTTTTTCGTCTTCAAAAAATCTGTTTAGCAGCGGATTTTTCAATTTAAGATAACCTCCTTATTTTTTATATAGGAACATCTGTTCTAATTATAACGAAAAAAAAATAGAATAGGCAATTCAAATCACTCTTTTGGAAATTGTTTTTCAATTGCGTTAGACAATTTATTGATGTTTTCTACTAAGGTATCTATTTTCTTTTCGAACCTATGGAGCAAATAAACAGTAATCACAATGGGAAACCCAAAATTGCTAATCAAATTTACTAACGCTTCATAATCACCCATCTATATTCCCCCTTATTCTTTAAAGGGAGACGAAAGAGATAATTATCAACCTATTATTTACAAATAAAAAATCTTATGTTGTGAAAAAATATGAGGAAGAAGAGCCAAAAATTCTTATGATAAGTACAACATTTTGTTGAATGGATCGGACATTTGTGTGTGTGATTTTCTGCGAAATATATAAAAAGGTGCTATAAAGTCAGTTTCCACTGACTTTATAGCACCAGGTATGTCGGGAGGCTTATTCATGAATTCGGGCCTTATTGTAAAATAGATTGAACACTACTTCGGATAGTACTCATTTGATTGATAATATTCACTCCTGGACAATTGCTTGCAACCAATGCTTGATGGTAAGTAATGTCGCTTGCTTTAAGATCATAGTAGTAACATAACCAAGCCAGTAAATTAACAAGCGCTGATCTTTGTGAAGTAGTATTTTGTCGTAATCTCCATGAACTACTACTGCAACGGATTGCGATTTGAATCCAGGCACATGAATCCCTGGAATTGTCATTGGCATTCCTTCTAGGAGTGTTCCGTTTTTACCTACGCCGAAGTGGTATCCAATATCGCACCGCCCTTGATTTTTATGTTGCGTTTGTAATTGCTTTTGGTGAGCGATTTCGGTACTCCCGTTAATATTTGCATCAGGATAAGCACAGTGGTGGACGACAAGCATTTTTTACATTTTGTTTAGGAAGTTGATCTTTACAGGTATTTGCAACTGCCCCCCATTAGCATAGCAGTGTTCTCATTTGTTCTCTCCTTACATACACACACACACATCATCATAAAAAAATAGTTCTTTTATGATGAATCCCTAATTAGTATACGTCCAGCTAAAGAATTGTCATGCAGATAAGATAAGAAATTAAAACAAAAAGAACCGAAAGATTTCTTACTGAAATCCTTCGGTTCTTTAATATTGTATTCTTCTTTCTAATGTCAGGCTTTATTCTCTTGATGTAATAGTTGCGACTGTACTACTCAAATAGAGAGCAATCTTGCCATCCCTTAATCATAATACTTTGTTCAACAATCAATTACGATTGTTAACCATTTAAAGTAAACTTGGACACTTAAGGGTTAAATACAGGCGTTTCTTTATGCAATAATAATCATTTAATATTGTGGTTGTTTTTTCTATCCTTCTTTCCCCTTTATGTATTGTAAGAAAAAAAGGAGGAGTGATTTTGATGGCAGTACAACCATGTCCAATATTTGGAACACATCAAATGAGACCGGGAGCAAAAGCAATTATATGGAATTCAGATGGATCAGTACATCTTACCAACAAGTACGGCTTAAGTTACCATGCTGTATGTGAATGTGGCGAGAAATTCATTTGCTCGGGACAGCCACAATATAATCCACCATGGCCAATTCTTTATTGGGTTGCAGGGAATTTACAACCCTATGGAGGTATGGGAGGAGCTCTTACGTATCGAGTGCCTGAATCCAGTCTTAGGCATACAAATGATGTTCGCATGGAGGGGTATCGTTTTCTGATCTGACAACAAACGGAGCCAATAGGGCTCCGTTTTAATTTCAAGTAAATTATTTATCAATATATTCAATATCCTCTGTAATCTCATAACTAGCAGGGGATTTACCAATGTCATCAGCAATAAAAATCCAACAATTTACCTCTTCTGTAAGAACGCCACTATAATCTTTAGTTATTTTTATTTGTTTTGTTGGTTTTCCAAATGCTTTTACATCTTTTACATTCTTGTCTTTCGGTTGGATAGCCATGATATAAGGTCCCTCATTCTCTGTAGGACTGATAAGTGTAGCCTCACCTGTTTCATAAGTGAAAACCCATTTTAATTCGTTGGAGTCATCCTTTAGTATTGTTATTTCAACTGGCTTACGGATATTTTTAGTTAAAACAAAAATATAGTCACCTTTTATCTCATAATGAAAAATATCTTCGGAATTAGAGTAACCTTTTTCCTCCATAATAGAGTTAATTCTATCTTCTAATGTTCCAGATTTATTTACATATTCTTCATCTGTTTGTTCTGTTTTTACAGTCTTCGATTCTGTGGACCTTTCTGTATCTTTATTAGAACAACCATAAAGAAGCATAGCTACAGTAAAAGTTAAAAACAACCTTTTCATCTTAAAACCCTCCTAATGTTTGGTTTGTTTTCTTATAGTAGCTATACGTATTTAATCCTCAATAAGATTCACTTTCTTATTGAATATTCATTTTAATTTAACTAGTGTTTACACCAGGAGCAATTTTATGTCTACCAAAATAAAAAAGAAACGGCTAGCAGCCTTAAACACTGATCAATATTGATAATAGTGATTAATTATTGTTTTTAGCAGGGGTGGATATAGCAGCTAAGTTATAAGAACATTTGTCGTATATCGAGGTCTATACTCATAAAAAAGGAAACAACAAAGGAATTAATATCCGGCCTTTTATTTGGCGAAAAGAAAACAGTTTTATGAAAGAACGAGGGCTATCCAAAAAGTCATTGAAAATCGACTTTCGGGACAGCCCCGTTTTTAATTTATCCCACCAAAACTTCACTATTCAACGCATGCATATTACCCTCTGTGTCTTTGAAGAACACCATCCACGTTTCCGTTTGCCCCATCTTTGCAACCAAATGCGGCTCATCGATGAAAACAATCCCTTTTGCCTTATATTCCTCAAAGGCTCGTTGAATATCTCCCACATGAAAATAAAGGACGGAGCTTGAATGGGCGAACTCTTCCTTTTCAGGAAGGCTGACGAGTAAGCGTACGCCGTCGCAATCGAAAAACGCCATTGTGTCAGTGTTGAATAATAGCTGCAAGCCTAATTGCTCCTTGTAAAATGCTGTTGCACGTTCAATGTTTTTTGCCGGTACCCCAATTTGTCCGATTTTCTTGATTTCCCCCATTTAAAAATCCCCCTTATGAATAAATTACCCTCATTATACCATTTTCTAAGTAGTCGAACACCTCTACCATAGAGAATTTGCTAAGCTAAATGCTTAACAGAAAGTGACTTAGCTCGATAGGTATTAAGTCTTGAAATGACGATAAGTGAGCGAATTTGATTGATAACTGTACGGAAGTGACCGATAACTCGCTGGATTTGACCGATAAACTTGTGAACTTGACCGATAACCTAGCGCCAACCCTCGAAAACAGCCATCTACATCCAAAGTCCGAGCTGAAATCCGGCTGGAGCACGTTATAAGAAGTGGAAAAACTTGTTAAGCTAATGAACAATGAGGCCGGAAAGGGGAATTGTTGTGAGGGTATTGGAGTTAATTGTGAAAAAGAAGGTGTTGGTTGGTTTATTGACCGTGTTGATCGTAGCTTTGGGGAGCTACGCGGTTTTAAAGCTGGATAAGGAAATTATGCCGTCGGTCGGGATGGATGGGGCGTCCGTCTATATCGACGCGGGGGATATTGCAGCGGTTGATGTAGAACGGTTCATAACCTCGCCGCTGGAACAGGAGCTTGCAGGAATCGAAGGTGTTGAGGAAGTACGGTCGACGACGACGGTCGGGAGCAGTTCCCTCGATATAACGATTGCCCGTGGGCAGAGCGATAAGGTCATGAAAAATGTCGACAAAGCGGTGAATGAAACAAAAGCGGAGCATTCTGAAATTCAAGAAGCCGTGGCCATGCAATACGGTGTCCAGCAAGGCTATGAGTTTTTCATGGATCTATCGGGCGATAATCTTCAAGCGATGACGGCATTCGCCAAGGAAGTACTTGAACCGAGGCTTGAAGGCTTAAAGGAGGTTCAAGACGTCCATCTATCCGGGGTATCTGAGCAGGAACTGTCCATTGCGTTCAATCGGGATGAAATGAAGAAGCATGGATTGGATATTTCGCAAGTTGCGGGGTTCATTGCGCAAGCGAACTCGGAAACGACACTTGGCGAACTGCAGGACGGGATCATCCGCTGGAATTCCCAGCTTGAGAATATTGACGGAGTGAAGCGGATTGAAATCCCAACAGCAGAAGGTTTTATTCAACTGAAGGAGATTGCAGATGTAACGCTAGCGACTCGTGAAAATTCATCATTCGTATGGAAAAACGGGACGAAGGAATTGGTGTTCATCCAAGTAGGGCGGGCCGCGAACATTACACAAATTGATATGGCGAAAGCAGTCCGTGCCGAGATTCAGAAGATACGTGATGAAGGGCTTGTGAAAGGCTTTACGTTGAATGAAATGGTGGCGCAGGCGGACATCATACAGGAATCAATTGATGGGGTCGTCGTCAATATTCTGATCGGCAGCATTGTGGCAATTGCGATTCTGCTTTTATTCCTAAGAAATGTCCGTGCGACACTTATCATCGCGGTTTCAATCCCGACATCGGTGCTGCTGACCTTCTTGACCGTTTATATGCTCGGATACAGCCTCAATATGCTGACGCTTATCGGTCTAGGGCTTGGAATCGGAATGATGGTGGACTCGTCGATTGTCATTTTGGAATCGATTTATCGGCAGCGGGAGCTCGGCCTCGCAAAGTTGGAGGCGGTTCTTGCGGGGACGAAGGAAGTGGCGGGTGCCGTTTTCGCGTCCATGCTGACGACGATTGTGGTATTTCTTCCAATCGGTTTTATCGGTGGGGGCTTGGGCGAGTTCATGATCATCCTTGCGATTGTCGTGGCGATTACATTGATAAGCTCGGTGCTTGTCGCATTCACGCTTATCCCTGTACTATCGGAGAATTTCCTTCGCTACCGGGACATCCGTGATACCAGGAAAGAGAGCCGTTTCAGCAAAGGGTACAGTGCAATCGTTTCGTGGATTGTTGGGAAAAAACGTCGGTGTCTTCTAGTCATCGCAGTCTTTTTCGGACTTTTTGCCGGATCGCTTTTCCTTGTGAATAAAATTCCGATGACCGTCATGCCGGACGTCTTTAATCGATATAGCGAGATTGTCGTTGCACTTGAAACAGGGGTGGAGCCTGCTGAAAAAGAGCGGCTTGCACATCTGCTGAATGACAAGTTGGCGAGAATTAACGATGTCGAATCCAGCTATGTATTGGAAGGTAGTGTTAACGAACTGTTTGTCATCGTCAATATGACCAAAGGTGATGACATGGTTCTCGAACAGAAGGAAGTAAATGAACAGATAGTACGATTGCTGCGGGAGTTCCAAGAAGCAGAACCGATACGAACCGTGCAATTGGCAATGTCCGAAGTGAGCGGCGCGCCTGTCCAAGTGATGATCAAAGGGGAAGATTTTGGTCAGCTGCAGGCAATTGCGAAGGACTTTATGGGGCAGCTCGGCAAGGTTGAAGGACTCGTCGGCATGACGAATTCAATGGAACGCACATCGGAAGAACAGGCGATTGTGTTAAAAGAGAAGGCAATCGAGGATGCCGGCTTATCGCAAATGCAGGTGAAACAATTCATCGAACAAGCTTTCATTGAAATGCCTGTCGGTCAAATGATGCTTGGTGGAGAGAATGTGCCTCTTGTAGTAAGTTGGGAGTCGAAAACGAATACGCGGGAGGCGCTATTCGATTTGGAAATTCCGACGATGGAAGGCGATAAGAAATTATCAAATTTACTTAGCTTGGAATCGGTCAGCACGCCAAACGAAATTACACATATCAGCGGGGAACGATTCATCACAGTTTCAGCGGATATTGAAGGAAGGGATTTAGGTGCAATTAATCGCGACGTGCAAAAAGTCATTAGCGAATTCACTGCGCCCGCGGGCTATGCAATCGATGTGGCAGGCGATATCGAGCAACAACAGCAGCTTATGGTGGAAATGCTTCTAGTGTTAGGCATCGCGTTGTTCCTCGTCTACTTCGTCATGGCGGTCCAGTTCAATCACCTGGGGCACCCGCTCATAGTTATGTCGGTCATTCCGATGGCAGTCATCGGCGTCATCATCGGATTGTTCGTGACGCAGATGGAGCTGAATCTGTTGTCCGGGATGGGCATCATCATGCTTATCGGTATCGTGTTGAATAACGCAATACTCTTAATTGACCGGACGAACCAGCTTCGCAGGGAGGGGATGACTGTACAAGAGGCTTTAGTCGAAGCAGGAAGGAACCGGGTTCGACCGATCTTCATGACGACGTTGACGACGGTTGGGGGAATGCTGCCCCTTGCGCTCGCTTCAGGTGCATCGGGAAATTATCAGGCGCCTCTCGCAACGGTGTTAATTTCCGGATTGCTGTTTGCTACGTTTATAACATTGCTGCTCATTCCATCGGTGTATCGTTTGTTTACTAAGACTGAGATAGTGGCGGAAGCGGTGACTGCCAAACGAAGGAAACGCGTGGTGACACGATTGGCCGAACCTGTGAAATGACTAATGTAGTGCGAGCACGATCTTCATGAATAATGGAGATCGTGTTTTCCGCTTGTCATAAGACAAGTTAGACGGCTACAATGAGGCGATGAAGAAAGGGAGTGAGTTCGTTGAACGAAAAGGAGTACGATAACCTTCTTCGGATAAAAACGGGTGGGACGCTTGAACTACTGAGTCAATCAGCTCATTATAATCGCTATGAGGCGACGCCTTACGAAGCGTTGGACGAGCTGTTCAAATCTTACGAGTTGAAACGATCGGACGGTTTTGTCGATTTTGGCTGCGGCAAAGCGCGCGTGTCATTTTACGTTCATCATCACTTCGGATCATCTGTTACGGGCATTGAGATGAATGGCCAGCTCTACGAGGACGCAATTGAAAACTTGGTCAGATATCGGCGTAAAGCGAAGTTCCGCGGCGGGGCAATCCGTTTTGAGCGGTGCTTTGCGGAAACGTATGAAATTGATCCGTCGGAGAATAAATTTTATTTCTTTAACCCGTTTTCCATTCAAATATTTATGACGGCTATTAGTAACATTTTGATGTCCGTGGAACGGGCTGCACGTCCGGTCGACGTCATTCTTTATTACCCGACCGCGGAATATGTGCAATATATGGACAATCAGACGCCGTTTGAGCTGTGGAAAGAAGTAAAAGTCGACCGGCTATATGATAAAAATGAGAATGAGCGATTTTTAATTTATCGATTGGGTGAGTAGGGGAGATATCGATCATTTCCGGTGAGTTATCGGTCAAATTTACAAGTTTATCGGTCAGTTCGAGGAAGTTATCGGTCACTTTCCGAAAGTTATCGGTCAAATTCACAAAGTTATCGTCATTTCGTGGCTTTTTACCTACTAGATACTAATGGCGAAGAGAGTTTTTGATTGGTCGAAGGCATTCGGCGCGAATGGGCTGGTCATTTGCGATAAAAATGACCGCGGAAGTGAAAAAATACAAGCCCTCGCCCGTCGCGCCAAATGCACTCTACAAATCAATCACAACAAATGCATCGCGGCTTCCGCTTCATACCACGGAACCGGATAGCCTTTGCCTTTTGCGCAAAAAATCGAAGTGGATGTATATTCAGGGTCGGCGTCTTTGTTATAGCCGATCGCCTCGATCACTTCCTTCGGATTATGGCATTCGTCATAGCCGCCGAACTGCAAGGTGAGCGCACCTTTCCCATTCGTAAATGATGCGAATGTTGTGCTGTAATTCATGAACGTGGCAACTGGAACTCGTCCTGTCACAACAGTATTTTCGCCGATTGCTTCAGGTGGCTCGAAACTTCCAGATGCCTGCTGGATGTCGGACAGGACACGGCCGATATGTTCCATCCCGACTTTTATCTTGAAGTCGTAAACCGGTTCAAGAAGAATGTTTTCCGCCTTTTCCAATCCTTGCCGCAATGCGCGGAATGTCGCTTCCCTGAAATCGCCGCCGGATGTGTGCTCGTTATGCCCCCTGCCTGTCAGCAAGGTGATCTTTACGTCGGTCAGTGTCGATCCTGTCAATAAACCATGATGAGAACGCTCGAAAAGATGGGTCCGCACCAAGTTTTGATTCCCAATGGATAAAGCATTCGCATGGCATACATTGTAAAACGAAATGCCGCTGTTCCGCTCTGCCGGCTCAATCTTCAAGTGTACTTCCGCATAATGCTTCAGCGGCTCGAAATGGCCGTAGCCGTTTACGGTGGAACGAATCGTTTCCTTATACAAAATTCTTGGATCGCCAAACGACACGTCAAATTGGAAACGATCTCGCATAATTTGTCTCAACACTTCAAGCTGGATGACGCCCATCACATGGACATGTATTTCTTGGACATGCTCGTCCCAGACAACGCGCAACGAAGGGTCTTCGGCGTCCAGCATTTTGAAGCAGCGCAGCACTTCCTTCACGTGGATGGAAGGGTCAAAAATTACTTTTGATTTCAAAGTAGGAATCAAATCAAACTCCGCCTTCTCAACGAGCTCGCCGATCGGATCACCCGCACCTGCCTCTGACAATCCCGTAACTGCGACTATTTCTCCCGCATGAGCAACGTCCAACGCTTCGAACTTCTTTCCGTTATATCTCCTAATCTGTGTTACTTTCTCAACCTTGCCGGCATATTGCACTTCATCCCTGACGCGCACGCCACCTTGCAACACTTTCAGGAACGTCACCCGGTTGCCGTTTTCATCATGCCGGATTTTATAGACGCGCGCGGCAAAATCTCCTTCAACCACGTAATCCGTCTCCGCAAGCAAATCCAACTTCTTCAAGAAATCAAGTATACCGATATCCTTCAGTGCAGAGCCATGCCCATAAGCAAAGACGTCACGATTTTTAATCATCCGCTTTAGAGCTTCCAGCCATAACGCTTCGTCATAGCCGGCATCCATATAACGCTCGAGCAATGCCTCGTCGCGTTCCGCAATGAATTCAATGAGGTTTTCGGTCATGCAGCCTTCTTCCATTTCCGACAAATCAAAAATCTCCTCTGAAAGGCTGCCGCGAATTTCATCAACGACGTCCGGTAAAATCACGCCTTCGCGATCGGTTTTATTCAAAAAGAAGAAGGTTGGGACTTGATGCTTTTTCAGCAGTTGCCAAACCGTTTCGGTGTGCCCTTCCACTCCGTCCGCCGCGCTGATGATGACAATGGCGGCATCCATCACCTGGATCGCCCTCTCCATTTCAGGCGAAAAGTCGACGTGTCCAGGCGTATCGATGAGTGTGTAGTGCGATCCGTTGAATGTGAAGGCGCCTTGGTCTGCGAATACGGTGATGCCGCGGTTCTTCTCGATTTCATGGCTGTCGAGGAACGTGTCTTGATGATCGACACGGCCTCTATGGCGAATGCTGTTCGTATGAAATAGCAGCTGTTCGGAAAATGTCGTCTTTCCCGCGTCGACGTGTGCGACGACTCCGATTGTTTTATACATAGGCGCACCTCAATTCATACTGGATTCTATAACTCTTATTTTAGACATAAACGCACCCCGAACCGGAGTGCGCAATGTGAAAATTAGTGAAACAGCAATTGCTCGATTTCCTTGCGAGGAAGCGGTTTGGAATAAAGATAGCCCTGCACTTCATTGCAGCCGAGGTCTTTCAGGAATTGTTCCTGTTCTTCTGTTTCGACGCCTTCCGCGATGACGTTCAGTCCCAAGTTCTTTGCGAGATCGATAATCGCTTTGACGATTGCGGTGTTGTTGTTGCTCAGTTCCCGGATGAATGCCTGGTCGATTTTCAGATGAGAGAGCGGGAACTTGCTCAAATAGAGGAGGGACGAGTACCCTGTGCCGAAATCATCGACGCTGACAGTGATTCCTGCATCTTTCAACTGTTGTAAAACAATTTCGCAGCGCTTCACGTCTGACATCATGCTTTCTGTAATCTCTAAATTCAAATACGATGGATGGAGCCCGGTTTCGTTCAAGATTTTAAGTGCATCTGCCACGAATGAAGGCTGATTGAATTGCCTCATCGATACATTGACGCTCATCCGCAAAGCAGGAAGCCCTTGTTCCTGCCAAGCCTTCGCCTGCGCACATGCCGTTTTCAACACCCAATCGCCGAGCGGGATGATGAACCCGTTCTCCTCCGCAATCTCAATGAATTTCAACGGCGGGATAAACCCCCGTTCAGGATGATTCCATCTGGCAAGCGCCTCCATCCCATTTAACTGTCCGGTTTTCAAATTGAATTGGGGCTGATAATGAAGGAGCATTTGCCCCTTTTCCAATGCCTGCCGAAGCTCCATTTCGAAGAATGTCTTTTCCATCAATTCTTCGTGGAGCTCTTCCGTGAAAAATCGGAACGTTCTCCTGCCTGCCTCCTTTGCCACGTACATGGCGGTGTCCGCATTGCGTATCAATGTACTATAATCTTCTCCATCGTGTGGATACGATGCGATTCCGATGCTTGGGGCGACGAAGATCTCTTGTTTATCGAAATAGTAGGGCTGTGAAATTTCTTCAACGATTTGGGCAGCAAGGGCTGTCAATTCATCCGTATCGCCGGAATCAATGAGGACGACAAATTCATCCCCGCTTAGTCTGGCGACGGCATTTTCACTATGAACACAATCGCGCAGCCTTTCCCCGACAGCAATGAGCAATTGATCGCCGACATGGTGGCCTAACGTGTCATTGACATTTTTGAAACGATCCAAGTCGAGGAACAGGACGGCAAACTGTTCGCCCTCACTAGCTCCGGCGATTTTCTGTTTCACTCTCTCTTGAAGGTTTCTCCGGTTGGGCAGGTTGGTAAGGGAATCGAAATAGGCCATATGCTCAATGACTTTTTCTGCCTCAATTCGTTCAGTAATGTCAATAGCTGTGCCGACAACTTCGACGATTTCTCCATCTATTGCGATTGGGGATAGGTAAACGAGGAAGTAAAGGCCATCGTAGTGCAACTCGAATTGGACAATCTCCCCAGCCATCCCTGCCAATAAATGATTCTTGAATGTTACGAGCTCCTCTTCAGTGAAATAATAGGAGAGCTTCTGAGAGTTTAACTTGTCTACCGAAATACCGACCCGTTCTTTTATTTGTCCCTCGAAAAGAGAGAATTTGATTTCTCCATCTTCAGTAGTCTTGTACTTGAAAATCGCATTTTGCAAGTTTTTCACGGTAGTCCGGAAATCATTCTGTAAAGCGACTTCCAAGGATTCTTCCGCCTGCTTCCGAGCTGTAATGTCATGCCGGATTGCAATATACTGTTCCGGTTTTCCTTCTTCATCAAGAAACGGGACGATTGTTGTACTTACCCAATAGAGGGAGCCGTCCTTCGCACGGTTGCAAATATCGCCTTGCCAGATTTCTCCGCTTTGGATCGTGTTCCACATTTCCTTGAAGAAGCTTTTGGGATGAACTTTCGAATTAACGACTCGGTGTGTTTTTCCAATCAATTCACTACTCGTATATTGGGACAATGCACAGAATTTTTCATTGACATACGTGATGACGCCTTTCGCGTCGGTTATGGCGACGACCGATGAATGGTCGAGCGCATTTTCGATATTACGCAGATTTTGCAGCGTCTCTTTATATTTTCCCTTCGTAAGCTCCCGTGCTGTAATGTCACTGTCTATAGAAAGGAACTGGATAATCTCCCCGTCCGCATTCAATACCGGTATAATGTTGGCGTTTACCCAATATGGAGTACCATCTTTTGCAATGGCCATGACATTTTTCTGCCAAGCTTCATCACGTGAAAAGTACTGCTCCATTTCCTCCACAAATCGTTCCGGCGTATACCCAGGGTTGACAACGCCGTAACTATTTCCGAGCAGCTCATCTTTGGAATAGCCCGACAATGCACAAAAGTTGTCATTCACATAGGTTATCCGCCCTCTTCTATCAGCAACTGATACACAGAATTTCTTATCTAATAGAGAAACGAGAGAGTTGTAACTCAATTCCGAAAACACCATTTCCAATTCCTTTCTATACAAAAACAACGCTATGTCGCGAAGAAATATTTCTGTGTAATCCACCGGTTGAGGGAACGAGAGTATAAGTAGCCTAGAGCATGAAAAAATCAATTTTATTAGTAATTATATTCATATTAATTATACCATTCGAAAGAACGGCATTCCACAAAATATAGTTCTTAAGTCGGTTTTTTTGAAGAAGGAGATATTTATTTATTTATTCAATTCAATAAAATTTAATTGACTTTCCATTCTTGCCATCGTACGTTTAGAACAATAAATGAAACTGTTACTATTTTATACGTTCATAGAAAAAGGGGGTCATAAGATGGGAATGGAGAATCTGAAATGGAATCGACCTGATCAACTGGAAGATTTATTATGTGAATTGGTTAGCTGGGACAGTCGCACGGGCACTGTGGGGGAAGTCGAGTTTTCGACGCGACTGTTAAAAAAGCTTTTAGAATTGCAGTATTTTCAGGAACACAGCTCGCATATTCATTTCCACGACGCAGGCAAGGGGAGAAATGCGGTGACCGCCCTTTATAACAGCGGGCTGACGAATAAAACAATTGTGTTGATCAGCCATTTCGACACCGTTCATACAAAGGAGTTTGGCGCAGGACTAGAAGAGTTAGCTTTCCAGCCTAGGCAACTGACAGAGGAATTGAAAAACCGGATGGCCGACTTGCCGGAGGATGCGCAAGAGGATTTGGCTTCGGATGAATACTTATTTGGCCGCGGAACGATGGATATGAAAATGGGGCTTGTTTTGCATCTGCATTTGTTGGAAAGGGCAAATGCTGAACAGTGGCCGATTAATCTCCTTTTACTGACAGTGCCAGATGAAGAGGTGAATTCTTCTGGAATGAGAGCTGCTGTGAAGGGGCTCGTGGAATTGAAGGAAGCGTATCAATTGGAATACGAGCTGTTCCTTAACAGTGAGCCGTCCTTTTCACAGAAGCCGCAGGATCCGAATTATTATATTTACTCGGGAACCATCGGGAAAATTATGCCCTCAGCTCTGTTTTACGGAAGGGAGACACATGCCGGAGAGCCTTTAAGCGGCATGACGAGCCACTATATGGCGTCTTATCTGACGAGGGCGATGGAGTTCAATTCTGATTTCGTAGAAGAAGAGTATGGCGAGAGGACCCCTTTGCCAGTGTGTTTGCAGCAGGTTGATTTAAAGGAAGATTATTCGACCCAAACTTCCCATCATAGTGCGGCCTTGTACAATGTCTTTTTGATGCGGCAAAATGCTGACGATATTATGAAGATATTCAAAGATACTGCTGACCGGGCGATGGCGGAATGCCTAAAGGATTATAAAGCGATTTGTGAACGGGAAGGCGTCCAGCCAATCGGGAATATCAACGTACTGGAGTACAAGGAATTGCTTGCATATGCTAAGGGGAAAATCGGCGGCGCGGAAGTTCAAGTGATTCTTGAAGATATCATGTCGGACAAGTCGCTGGATGAACGGCAAATGTCCATGCTCATCAGCGATCGATTACTGTTGCACTGTCAGGACTTGGCTCCAGCTGTCATCCTGTTTTATGCCCCTCCGTATTATCCGGCCGTCAATTCATCTGATAACGAGCTCGTACAAGAAAAGATTGCCCTTGTGCAAAAGGTCTTACTTGAAGAGTTTCATGTGGAAGCGAAGCAAGTGCATTATTTCAATGGAATCTCTGATCTCAGCTATGTGAATTATGACAAGGCAGATTCGGGCTGGCAGTCTTATAAAGAAAACACACCCGTTTGGGGGAAGACATATAGCATCCCTTTCAAGGAAATGCAGCAGCTTCAGGCGCCTGTCCTGAATATCGGGCCGTATGGCAAAGATGCGCATAAGCTGACCGAGCGATTGCACAAAAAGAGCGCATTCCACTATACATCTCGCGCGTTAGGGAAGGTCATAGAAAGCATGTTTTCTCTTATAGAGGCATGATCTCCTGGAGGTCAACCCGTATCATTAAGGGTTGGCCTATTTAATTGGTGAAGAAAAGAACATTCGTCACTACTGTTTGCTGATCATTAATTGTATAATATTGGTACGAACTTAGTTTTGAAGAGTATGAAAGGGGTGGGATGGATGGGAAAGGGGAAATACACAAAGACGGAGAAAAGTTGGATGTTTTATGACTGGGCGAACTCGGCCTATTCAATCATCATTACAACAGCAGTATTTCCGATCTTTTACAAGTCGGTGGCGACCGAAGCAGGGGTCGGACTGACGCAGTCGACAGCGTATTTGGGGTATACGGTGGCGATTGCGACATTCATTTTAGCGATGATCGGGCCGATTTTGGGGACGATTGCGGACTATAAAGGATTGAAGAAGAAATTTTTCTTCGCCTTCTTCCTCCTTGGTTCACTTTCGACGGTTTCATTGGCGTTTGTGCCGGAGGGAACGTGGTTGCCGTTATTGATCATTTACACGATCACTGCGATCGGATTCCACGGGGCAAATATTTTCTACGACGCATTTCTGGTCGATGTAACGCCGGAAGAGAAGATGGATGAAGTCTCTTCGCGCGGTTTCGGATTGGGGTATATCGGAAGTACGATTCCTTTCATCATCAGCATCGCCATCATCCTGTTGGCGAAACAGGAAGTCATACCACTTTCGACGACAGTCGCGACTAAGTTGGCATTTGTCATTACGGGAATTTGGTGGTTCACCTTCACGATTCCGATGCTGAAGAACGTTGTTCAAATTCACGCGATTGAACGGGAACCAAATATTTTGGCTAGCAGCTTCCGCAGGCTTGGTGAAACGTTCAAGGAAATTAAGAAATACAGGACTGTATTCATCTTCTTATTGGCCTATTTCTTCTATATCGATGGGGTCGGTACGATCATTTCGATGTCGACGGCATATGGAACGGATTTGGGTATCGAACCGACTGATCTTCTGATTGTCCTATTCGTTACCCAAGTCGTTGCCGCACCGTTTGCGATTTTGTATGGAAGGCTTGCGCAGCGATTTTCGGTGAAGACAATGTTGTATGTCGGGATATTTGTTTATATCATCGTCTGCATTTATGCGTTCTTCCTCTCGACAACATTGGATTTCTGGATTCTGGCAATGCTTGTTGCGACGTCACAAGGCGGAATTCAAGCTTTGAGCCGCTCTTATTTCGCGCAATTGGTGCCGAAAGAGAAGTCCAACGAGTTTTTCGGCTTCTATAATATTTTCGGGAAATTCGCATCCGTCATGGGCCCACTATTGCTTGGTGTAACTGCTACATTGACGGGAAGCTCTGCGTACGGTGTGTTCAGTCTAGTTATCCTCTTTATTATCGGAGGCATTCTGTTGCGGATGGTGCCGAAGCCAGAAAGCGAGATTGCTGCATAAAAGAAGGCTGTTTCCGATGTCGATTACGACGTGGAAACAGCCTTCTATTTGTGGTTATTTTCCAACTGTTATGGCAAGGCAAGCGCCCGGTGCTTTTGGTTACTTAGGCTGAATTCTGTGCATTTGCAAGATCCGGAATCCGTGTTTTTCAAGCCTCTCACGCAATTTCACCATTTCCTCATCGGATTTACCGTTTTCGAGCGTAATGACAACCCTTCTCGCGAGTGCTGAGCCGTTGTCCAGTGTGAGCATGCCTTCAATATTCTCGTCCTTTAGCGTCGTCGTCAACTTTCTGATCATGCCTCGTGCTTCAGTCGATGCAAGTGTGATATTAATGCCGCCTGTTTTCAGTCCGAATGCGTCTTCCAGGACACTTTCAATTTTATTATGTGTCAAAATACCGAGAAGTTTGCCATCCCTGACGACGCTGATGAAAGGCAATGCTTTGATTTCAAGCAAGGCGCTCAAAAAAGAAGCGTTCTCATATAAGTAGATGTCTTGGTGTCTCAATAAGGAGTCGATAGGCTTCGCGACATCTCCCTTATCCTCATACAGATAGGAAAGTAGATCGACTTTGTAAATCATCCCTTTATAGGCGTCATCGTTGTCGACGACAGGGATGCACCGGTATCCTGTCTCGTTGATTTTTGCTAGTGTTTCAGATACGCTTTGATCTGACTTTACCGTAGCGACTCCGAGTCTTTCTACTATTAAATCCCGAATATGCATAATAGCTCCCCCTTGTTAACTGTAGTTTCTGTTAAGTCCAAATTTTTAGTCTAGATTGCTTACCATTATAAATGAAAATTGGAATATTGTACATGAAAACTTATACTAGTAATAATTGAATTGCGAAAGGAGTATGGAATACCTTGTTAAACGTGGAATCTCTCCTCGACGTTGTCGGCGAGTTGTTTGCTGATGAAATCTCCATAGTCGTATCTAATACAAAGGAATATATTTATTACCGGCCGAGCAAGCGGATTGACCTGAAAATCAGACCAGGCGATCCTGTGCGAGAGGGGACGATCGCCTATAAAGCACTAAAGGAAGGGCAAAAAGTTTCAGAATTCATCAATCGTGATGTCTTTGGTGTGCCTTATCACGGAATGGCAGTTCCCTTCCATGATAATGGAGCTTTGGACGGTTGCGTCGTTGCTATCTATCCCGCATATACGGAAGGTAAGTCGGTCGTTACCGTGAAAACGGAGGATGGCTGGGTACCAGTCCCATTTCCTGAAGTGAAGTATATTGAAGTGCGGGATCGGAAAACGGTCGTCGTTGCGGATCATATAACGGGTACCCATCGGCATTCATTGCAAAACTTCGAATTTGTGCTGCCACATGAATTGTTCGTACGTTGCCATCGGTCGTTCATCGTCAACGTAACACAAATTAAAGCGATTTATCCGGATACTCACTCTACATTTACTCTCTCCATGAATGATGGTGCACAAATCCCGGTCAGTCAATCGTATTCCAGTTATTTTCGTAAACTGTTAGGGTTTTGAGGTGGTTAATCAAAAATATGCTGTTTAAGTCATTGAATGAGCTTGTCTGTTTTCAAATCCGGTAGTTCATTCACAAAACCCCTTTTCAGCACGCAGACAAGGTATAATTTAATTATCTAAAAGTTATGAAAAGGGGCGATTTAAATGGGAAACCATATGGATCGTATCAGGATTGAAAAATTGAAAGACGTAATCGTGTCACCTGAAGAAGCTGCTTCTTGGATTAAGGACGGAATGACATTAGGGTTAAGCGGATTTACACGTGCGGGCGACGCGAAAGCGGTTCCAATGGCGTTAGTGAAACGAGCTGAAACGGAAAAGTTCAAAGTGAATGTGTTTACGGGGGCTTCCCTCGGCTCCGATATCGATAAATTATTCGCGGAAGCGGGCATCGTGAACAAGAGGCTGCCGTTCCAAGCGGAAAAGGCGATGCGCAACGGCATTAACAACGGGGAACTGCTTTTTGTCGACCATCATCTATCCCATACGGCAGAGTGGATCCGTACTAATGTGACCGAACCGATCGACTTCGCGATTTTGGAAGCGATTTCAGTGACGGAGGATGGAATGATCATTCCGTCGACTTCTGTAGGTAACTCGTTATCGTTTGCGCAGCATGCAAAGTCAATCATTATTGAAATAAACACAGCACAGTCGACGGCCTGGGAAGGAATCCATGATTTATATGACCCGGGCAAACAGGGAGAACGGAATCCAATACCAGTGACGAAAGTGAGCGATCGGATTGGTACGATCGGCATTCCGATTGACGTGGATCGAGTGAAGGGAATTGTGTTCACTCACCAACAGGATTCCGCTTCAACAATCACCCAGCCTGACCGTGACACGGAAATTATGGCAGAGCATCTGCTATCCTTCCTTCGTTCGGAAGTGGAAGCGGGTAGATTAACGAACAGTCTTGCTCCTCTCCAATCGGGTATCGGATCTCAAGCAAATGCAGTTTTGCATGGTTTGCTTGACTCGGAATTCGAGGATTTGGAAGTTTATTCGGAAGTGCTGCAGGACGCGGTATTCGATTTGATCGACGCGGGCAAAATCCGCACCGCTTCGTGTGCGTCAATCACACTATCGCAGGAGAAGATGGAAAAGGTCTTCAACAATCTGGATAACTACCGGGACAAGCTAATCATGCGTCCACAGGAAATTTCAAATCATCCGGAAATCATCCGCCGACTCGGTTTGATTTCCATCAATACTGCGCTTGAACTCGACATATACGGCAATGTCAATTCGACCCACGTGACAGGAACGAAGATGATGAACGGCATCGGCGGCTCCGGTGATTTCGCCCGAAATGCAAGGCTTGCCATCTTCGTTACGAAATCCATCGCTAAAGACGGCGATATTTCAAGCATCGTACCGTTCGTTTCGCATGTGGATCACACGGAACATGACGTTGATGTCATTGTTACGGAGCATGGATATGCGGATCTGCGCGGCCTTGCGCCGAGAGAACGTGTCGAGCTCATTATCGGTAATTGTGCGCACCCAATGTACCGTACGCAACTATGGGAATACTTCTATGAAGCTCTTGATAGAGGCGGCCATACGCCACATGTGCTCGAAAAGGCATTCTCATGGCATATGAACCTCATGCAGCACGGCACAATGAGGCCACTTACTGAGAAACGCATCTAACGTCAACCAACCATCGAACTTTGCTATATACCCGCCAATGAAAAAAGCAGCCACTGTGGCTGCTTTTTTCGTTCTCTACATCAATTTCGAAATGAACATCGTTGCGATTCCGAAGTAGATCAATAAGGATAAAATGTCATTGATCGTTGTAATAAGCGGGCCGGAAGCAACCGCGGGGTCAACTTTAAATTTACTCAGTATCAACGGAATGATAGTTCCTGCGAGTGTACCGATAATAAGAGTCGCGACGAGGGAAGAACCGACGACGAGACCAAGTGTGAAGCTGCCTTGCCAAACATACGCAATGACGGAGATGACAGCACCACAGACAATTCCGAGCATGATGCCGACGAGCAATTCCCGGAATACAAGGCTAAGTGTCTTTTTCATTGTCAATTCCTCGGTGACGAGCCCCCGGACGACGACAGCCAACGATTGGGTTCCTGTGTTTCCGGTCATCCCTGCAATCATCGGCATGAAAAACGCCAATGCCACGACGGCTTCAAGTGTCGCCTCGAATTTTGCGATGATGCTGCCTGATACGAGCCCGATGAATAGTAGCAAAATAAGCCAAGGGAGCCGTTTATACGTTGCGACAAAGGGTTTTGTGTGGAAGTCGATCTCTTTACCGGATGCAAGCAACATATCAATATCCTGATTCGCTTCCCTGACGACAATATCGAGTACATCGTCAGCAGTAATGATGCCGACTAAAATATTGTCATCATTCACAACTGGTACGGACAGGAAATCATGCCGTCCGATCATTTTGGCGACTTCACTCTCTTTCGTATTTTCATGCACCTTGACGATGTCTGTCGTCATTACATCTGTGATTGCCTCGTCAGGTTCGCTCAAAAGCAGATCACGGTAAGAGGCGACACCGATCAATTCCTTTTCATCATTGATGACATATACGTAATTCAAATAATCCGCGAAGTCCCGAAAGTATTTCAACTTATTGATCGTTTTTTCAACAGTATAGGATTCGTGTACCCATACATATTGGCTGATCATCGCCCGACCGGCGGACTTTTTCGGATACTTCATCTTTTTACGTATGTCTTTCTTCTCTTCGTCACGCATTTCGGCAATGAGCGCATTGACCTCTTTTTCCGGCAAATCGGATAGAAGATGGGCCAGGTCATCGCTCTTAAGGACCTCTAATAATTCCGTAGAACGGGCAGGCCCTATCTTCTTCAAGACGCGCAGCTGCTCGTTGCGCGTCAAGTATCTGAGTAGGTTCACTAGCTGATCCATAGAGAGCCACTCTAAAAAAAGGATACGGCGTTTCCGTGGCAGACCTCGGTAATGCCAGGATATTTCATATGGGGTTAATTCACATACAATTTTTTGAAATGTATCCTTTTGCCCTTCCTTCAATACGTGGACAATCGCACGCGAAATTTCTTCTTTCTCACCGTTTAACGCCATGACTCCCTTCACCTCTCTGTTTATGTACATGAAAGCCTTGCTGACTTGTCCAATTCCCTGTTTCTTATGTGAATAAACGGAGCATAGTTTACTCATTCAGTATGAATTGTAGTTAGTCGGTGATAAATTCACCCGAGTCGGTGATAAACCCTGCCAAATCGGTGATAAAGCATCGAGAGTCGGTGATAAACCCCGCTAAATCGGTGATAAAGTACAGACAGTCGGTGATAACACCTCAAAACACATTTTCCTGGCAAGTCCTGTTGTCGCTCAATCCTATTTTTCTATAAAGTATTAAAATTAGATGTTTAGCACGGAAATGATAGGGAAAGAGAGTTAGTAAGCAAAAAAAGACGGCAACTTGTCGGGAAAGAGGGAGTTATTATCATGGGAAAATGGAAAACGCTATTATTTTTACTTATTTCGGCCACGCTTGTGTTGGCAGCTTGCGGTGATGACAAAACCGAAGCGACTAATGACGGGTATCGACTTGTTGAAAAAGGGAAATTAACATATGCAGCAAGCGGTCTCTACAAGCCGTTCAACTTTGAGGAAAATGGGGAGCTTACGGGTTTCGATATGGAAATCGGAGCGGAGATCGCGGAGAGAATGGGCTTAGAGCCTAATCCGGTGACGAATCCATTTGAAACAATTCTTCAAGGACTGGTTGCCAATAAATACGATGCCATCATCGGCTCGATGGCTTATACGAAAAAGCGTGCCGAGCAGGCTGCTTTCACAGAGCCATACTATTATTCGGGCGGGATGATTTGGGTCGCCGAAGACAATAACGATATCAAGTCCCCTGAAGACCTGAAAGGCAAAAAGATCGGTGTCATTGCGCAATCGACATATGAGGAGCCAGCAAAGGAATTATCGGACAACCTCCAATACTATAGCAGCGATGTCGTCGCACTGAAGGATTTGACGGTTGAGAATCGATTGGATGCCGTCATTACGTCGGATATCGTCGGTTTCGAAGCGAAAGATAACGGCTTTGCCATTAAAGAGGTCGGCACTCCGTTATGGGTCGAACAGCCTTCGGTTGCGGTGAAAAAGGATAATGAAGAGCTCCGTGACGCGATTGACAAAGCCCTGCAAGAAATTATCGATGACGGTACGTATGAAGAAATCTCACAAAAGTGGTTCGACCGGAATCTATTGGATATCGACTTGGAGAATGCTGAACTACTAGAATAAAAACAGATTTGTAACGGAAAGAGGGAGTGGCCAGTGCCTGATATATTACTAACGTTATCTGAAGTGTTCATGCGCACGTACGAAGGCTTCCTGAAAGCGGCACTTGTCACATTGAAAATAACTGCCATTGCCATTGTGTTGGGGACCGTGTTCGGGATTGTCTTTGCGTTGATGAAAATATCTAGATCGAAAATCTTACAAACGATTGCAAACTTATATATTACATTGATCCGCGGGACGCCGCTCATCGTACAGATCATGTTTTTGTACTATGGGATTACGTCGATCGTCGTCCTGTCAAATTTCTGGGCAGGGGCGATTGCTCTTGGTGTCCATAACGGGGCGTATATTGCAGAAGTGTTCCGGGGGGCGATCCAAGGGGTTGACCGTGGACAGCGGGAAGCGAGCCTTGCACTTGGGATGAATCGGTCGCAGGCGATGCGCCGGATTATTTTCCCGCAGGCGCTGCGCCGCGCAATTCCTCCGCTAGGGAACCAATTCATCATTACATTGAAGGACTCGTCCCTCGTGTACGTCATCGGGGTGACGGAACTGTTCGGCCTTGCGAATCGGGAGGCGGCGTCATCCTTCTTGCCGTTCGAGACGTTCCTTGTCGTCGGCATGTATTACCTCGTTCTCGTCCTAATATTCACAGGGCTTTTGAAGTTGTATGAGAATAAATTGAACGTGGATAAATCGTAGGCTGGAGGAAATGACATGATTAAGACAACGAATCTCCATAAATCATTCGGTGATCTCGAAGTGCTGAAAGGGATCGATATTGATATAAATCCCGGCGAAGTCGTCGTTTTAGTCGGCGTCAGCGGTTCCGGGAAAAGTACATTGCTGCGCTGCCTAAACTTCCTTGAAAAGGCGCAAGAGGGAGACATCTTGATTGATGGTCGGAAAGTCGATCGGAAAAAGGAAGACTTGTCGAAAGTACGAGCGGAAGTCGGCATGGTGTTCCAGCATTTCAACCTGTTTCCGCATAAGACGGTGCTTGAGAATATAATGGAAGCGCCGTTGATCGTCAAAAAAGAGGACAAAGAGAAGGCGAAGAAATTGTCGCTTGCCCTGCTAGGGAAAGTCGGACTGTCCGATAAAGCGGATGTCTATCCGAATAAATTATCGGGCGGGCAAAAACAGCGTGTCGCCATCGCGCGTGCGCTTGCAATGGAACCGAAAGCATTATTGTTCGACGAACCGACATCTGCGCTCGATCCGGAGCTCGTCGGCGAAGTTCTCCAAGTTATGCAAGACCTCGCAAATGACGGTATGACGATGGTCGTCGTCACGCATGAAATGAAGTTCGCCAAAGAAGTAGCAGACAGAATTATTATGCTGGATGAAGGGCGCATCATCGAGGATGCAGATCCAGAGACGTTTTTCAATCACTCCACTAACGAGCGGACGCGGCAGTTTTTGGAGATGGTAAATGTGTGAATGAAAAAGCAGCTTCCTGTGAAAAGGAGGCTGCTTTTTTGGGAAAATAGTCCTCAATCGATCTCATTCACCCATTCAGGTACATAACTGATATTAACACGAGAGGAATTGGCTAAAAAAGTTAACGTAGAAGGCTCTATAAAACTGTTTCGGCGATAAAGCTGATAATAAAACCGGTCATCCTTCCATTCCATCAAATCTTGCGTAAACAACGCTCTCACTCCATCATCCAAAAGGATTGTCTTTACATCATCCAACCCCGAGTCCTCCAAGGAATAAGCAAAAGGCTCTTTACTGACCCTATAATAATACATGCCGTACGTTAGCTGCTGATTATACTCCCATTTGGCCCCCTTACGGACGTCGGTTTTTATATCCCGATGCCTGACAAAATGAGTGAATTGCACTGGCTCTCCATCTGCATACGCAACCTCTCCAAAAGTACATTCCATAAAATATGGCTCATCCTTGGGCAGGGGCACATACCTACCAAATTCTTTCATCGCATCTTCCGTCCGTTTATATCTCTTATACTTCTTCTCGTCAATTGATTCACTGGCGATGCTTTTACTGACTTCAAACTGACCGAGTGGTTGACTCGAAAATATAAAGGAGTTGTAATGAGGTGCTTTCCGCATACATGAATTATTGTTGGAAAAATAGTAGGCACTGATAATGATGCATACTAATAAGAAGGGAATTACTATTTTGGTTTTCTTCATTGCCCTATCGATCCCTTCGCTTTTTTTGAATAAAGTACATTATTCTCAAGTCGAAGTATATCATAAATTTATACAATTCAGTAAAATAATTGATAGGTTGAGAAAGTGCTTTAGCAGGTTCAAGGGTTGCAAAAGATAAAAATGAAGCTCATACTTATTTATTGGTTTAGTAAACTAGTAGGGAGATATAGAAATGAAAAATATAGCTACACTTCAAAAAATGTCGCCTGCCTATGATCCGTGGGAAGCCTACTTGGACGTGCAGGAACATGGCAAATTAACATTGTCGAGCATTGAATTTACGACTACATATTTGTGCAATATGCGATGTGAGCATTGTGCGGTCGGCTATATGCTGCAGCATAAAGATCCGGATGCTCTTCCAATCGACTTACTTCTTTCCCGACTCAATGAAATTCCGCATCTACGAACGATCAGCATAACAGGCGGCGAGCCGATGTTCTCCAAGAAGTCGATTGAGCAATACGTTTTGCCTTTACTGAAATATGCGCATGAAAATGGCATTCGGACACAAATGAACTCGAATCTGACGATGCCACTTGAGCGTTATATGGGAATTGCACCTTACTTGGACGTTTTGCACATTTCCCATAACTGGGGCACAGTTGATGATTTCATTGACGGTGGTTTCGCGAATATGGAAAGAAAACCGCCAAGAGAACGCCGTGCTGAGCAGTTTCAGCGCATGATCGACAATAGCCGCGCATTGGCGGAAGCTGGTGTGATGGTATCTGCAGAAACGATGTTGAATAAGCGGACGTTGCCGCATCTTGGCCATATCCATCGCCAAATTGTTGAGGAGATGAAGTGTGCAAGGCATGAGGTGCACCCAATGTATCCGAGTGACTTCGCATCACAGCTTGAAGTGTTGTCGTTGGATGAAACGCGAGAAGCGATCCATCAATTATTGGATATACGGAATGAAGACGTGTGGATGCTATTCGGCACATTGCCGTTCTATCCTTGCAGCCAGAACGAAGAAGATTTGAGGTTGTTGAAACGCATTTACAGCAATAAAAACGTTTCCGTTCGTAATGATCCGGACGGCCGCTCCCGGTTGAACGTCAACATTTTCACGGGCGACGTCATCGTAACCGATTTTGGGGATACCCCTCCAATGGGCAATATCCAGAACGATTCTCTGCCCGAAATGCTCGACAGATGGCTTGATCGTCCGCTTGCAAAAACGATTGGCTGCCACTGTCCTGTTGTGAAATGCCTGGGGCCGAATCTATTGGTGAAAGATGCTTATTATCCGGAGGAAGACTTTACTGTGAAACGGGCGAATATTGTAGGGGAATGATTATCTAACGAACGCGGAAGATTGCAAGAATCGAAAAAACTGCTTCGCGCCAAATGCTTTTGGCAAATAAAGAGCTTTCCGGGCAGGTATAAGGTCACGAAATGACGATATCTTTATGAAAATGACCGATAACTCGCTCGAAGTGACCGATAAGCCCTGACAACTGACCGATAACTTACAGTAAATGATTGATAACTCCCGGCGACTGACCGATATCCATTCGGGGAAAACAATAGACGATAAAGAAAGGACTTCCGGATTGTAGGAAGTCCTTTTCTTATCTCATGTCATAACTTTTTCATAATTACAACAACGTATTACTTTCCTGTATACTCATAATGGAAGAGATTTCTTTAAACTGATATAGGAGGTGGCCAACATATTCATAGGATCCATTTTCTTAAATGTAATCTTGCCCATTTTAATCCTCGTAGTCCTCGGTGCAGGTTTACAAAGAAAATTCGCCTTCAATTTAAAAGCAGTATCGAATCTGATTACATATTGTCTCATGCCGGCGGCTGTTTTCATTAATCTTTATGAGACGGAAATCGATGTCCATGTCCTCTTAGAAATCATCAGTTACCTATTCGCCTTCAGTTTAGCGATCATCATTGTTACAACTATATTGAGTAAATTTTTGAAGTTAGACAGAGGAGAGACAGCGATATTCAAAAATAGCATATCGTTAATCAACTCGGGGAATTATGGAATACCGGTCAGTCAGCTGCTATTCCACGCGAACCCCCTTGGCATCTCCATCCAAATCATCGTGATGGTCTTTCAAAACGTTTTAACCTATACATATGGATTGTATAATTTGATATCTGCCACAAAGTCCGGGTTGGAAATCCTAAGATCACTATTGAAAATGCCGGTCATCCACGCGATGCTCCTCGGCGGCTTGTTGAATTGGCTGCAAATCCCGATTCCGAACTTCATCTGGGTGCCGATCAGTCATCTATCCGATGCATTTTTAGCAATCGCACTTATTTTATTGGGGGCGCAGCTCGCGCAAATTGAATTGAAGACGATTGTGAATCGGACGATTGTTACCAGCAGCATCGGAAGACTTCTCATCGGCCCAAGCGTTGCATTGCTTCTCATTTTCCTTTTCGGGCTGGATGGCGTCGTCGCTCAATCGCTCTTTATCGCGAGTTCCTTCCCGACGTCAAGAAACAGCTCGACACTTGCATTGGAATACGATGTACATCCGGACCTGGCAGCGCAAACAGTTCTGTTTTCAACAATAGTAAGTGCGATTACAGTAACATTTGTCGTGTATTTATCTGGGATTTTGTTTGTGTAGACGAAGGGGAATAGGAGGAATCTATCGAATCATAAACTAAAGACAGGTTGTCATTAAAAGTGATGTTTTATTAAAAGGAACACTGACCTTGCCTCCAATAAAAGAAGGTTTGCTCCCGGCAATCCTGATACTTGCCGGATCAGGTAAACTGAATCGGGATGCGAACGCGGAAAAAGGGAAATTCCAGTTCAATTTGTACAGGGATCTGGCAGAGCACATACCGACATTGGGATTTGCAACGCTTCGATATGATAAACGGGGCGTTGGGGAAAGCGAAGGGAACTTTGAACGCACAGGGCTTTGGGACGCGGTGACGGATGCGGCAAACGCCCTTAAATTTTTGGCATCCCATCCTGACATCGATCCGCATCGGCTAATTGTGGTAGGTCATAGTGAGGGATGTATTGTCGGGACTGCTTTATACGCGAAAAGACCATTTAATGGATTGGTTTTATTGTCCGGCGGTGGCGGAGGGTTGCGTGAAAGTCTGGATCATCAAAGGCAACAATTATATTCCGAGTTGAAACAGGCGAAAGGTTTGCAAGGGTTCATCATTCGAAAATTCAAGACGTTGGATAAAAGCGAAAAACAGGCACAAGCGACGTACCGGAAATTGACGACGACAAATAAGGATGTAGTCCGGATTGCCGGTTTAATTAAGATGCCCGCGAAATATTACCGCGAGCATTTCTATTACGACATTGTCGTAGGCTTGCAACATGTCGCATGTCCTGTGTTGGCGATTAATGGCTCAAAGGATTTCCAATCAAGCGTTGAATTCGCGAAAAGGATACCTGAAAACGTAAAGGGACCGTCAACATGTGTCGTTGTCGAAAATATGGATCATGGGTTGAAAGAACAACTGACGCCACTTTCCGCTTCCACTTTTAAGAAGGATTACATCAAGACGATCGGCAAGCCGATTCATGAAGAAGCAATCAAGCACCTTGATGCGTGGCTGAGTGAATGGAAAGAAGGGTTTCTCCGAGTAGCTGGGGAAAATATTTGATAGGTAAAAGGTCATGAAGTGACGATAAACTTGTGAAAGTGACCGATAACTCGGCCGAAGTGACCGATAACATCCCGTAGGTGACCGATAAATTTGTGAACTTGACCGATAACTCCCCGGAAATGACCGATATCCGCCGCGCCGTGCCCTCAAGGTCAACTAAAATGGACTTCCGAATAGCCGGAAGTCCATTATTGTCTCAAAGAATGATCAACTCTTTAGGTGATTTAGTAATGATCTCGATTCCATCTTTTCTCACGATAATATCATCCTCAATCCGAACCCCGCCGAGACCTGGAATGTAAATGCCCGGCTCGACCGTCAATACCATTCCTTCTTCGACAAGCAGCTCGCATGATGGATTCATGAAAATATCTTCATGGATGTACAAGCCGATTCCATGCCCCATGCCATGCCCATAATAGTCGCCATACCCTTTTTCGCTGATCAAATCACGGGTCAATGCATCAGCTTCTTTTCCGGTCATGCCCGCCTTGATGCCCGCCAGCGCATTTTCAAGAGCAGCATGCACAATCGAATAGATGTCCTTCAGCTTCGGATCAGGCTCGCCGACTGCAACTGTTCTTGTCATGTCGGAGCAATATCCTTTGTAATAAGCGCCAAAATCAAGCGTCACCATATCCCCTTGCTCCAAAACCTTGTCACTCGCCACTCCATGCGGCAATGCAGAACGTACGCCGGATGCGACGATCATATCGAACGAGGAAGACGTCGCGCCCAATTTTCTCATATGGAATTCCAATTCATTCGCGATTTCAATCTCTGTGCGGCCTGGCTTAATGAAGGTCAAAATATGCTTGAATGCGGAATCTGCAATTTCTGCAGCTATCTTCAAAATAGCCATTTCAGATTCGTTTTTAATCATCCGTAGCTTTTCAACGACATTTGAGACAGGCACAAGCTCCGCCTTTATTTCCTTCGAAAGCTGGGAGTAATACAAGTAGGATTGGTGCTGTTGTTCAAATCCTAGCTTATTGATTCCCAAACTTTCCGCAAGCGTTGAAATCTCCTTATAAATGATGGCGCGATCGATTTCCTTCACGGTAAAATTCGTCACTTGCGCATTCGCCTGGCTGGTATAACGGAAATCAACCAATAAAAACGCCTCTGACTTTGAAACAAGCACTGTCCCCGCAGTTCCGGTGAAATCCGTTAAGTATCTTCGGTTATACGGATCCGTAATAAGCATCCCGTCGATTCCCAAGTCATCAAATCCGTTGCGTAACTTCATTAATCTCTCCATTCTCAAACCCCCATTAATAGAAATATTCCCATTATTACTATGACATAAGAAGAGTGGAAATAGTAGAGAGGGCAATCCTTTGCCAATGAAGATTAGCAGTTTTTTTGGCTGGGTAAAAGGTCGCGAAATGACGATAACTCTTGGGAAGTGACCGATAACTCTGCCGAAGTGATCGATAACTCCCAGCAGGTGACCGATAACTTTGTGAACTTGACCGATAACTCCCCGGAAATGACCGATAAAATCAAAAAGGCTCCCCCGATAAGCAGCTACACTGCTTTCCCTACCGTTGAAACAAGTTTGCGAGGACGAACCGATTGATACCAGTGCTTGAACAGGATGAAGATCAGCAGCAAATCGACTGTATCTCCGCCATAATACATCAGCATGGCACCGACCCTTGCCTGTTCTACCGGGACTCCCGCCGGTGGATACGCATAAATGAATTTTGACAGGATGCCATGGCCGGCAAGCGCCAAGATGAAGACGACAGTCCTGTACGTGTAACTGAAACGGTGGAAGACGGGATCGATATAAACCAAAGATATCGTGAATAAATAACCGGCAAGAAAGACGTGGATGTGAACAATGATGTGGAGCAAAAAATTCGAATGCATCGCCGCATATAAATCGGTCGTATAGAGAAGCCACAGTCCGCCGATGTTTAAGATGGAAGCAACGACCGGGTGAGTGAAGAAACCAACAAACAAACTTTGCAACAGTCGGCTGAGCTTTCTTGCCAAGTGGACATTTAACGTGCGCAATACTAATGTCATAGGCGCAGCGAGTGCAATGAGAAGCGGGGCGAGCATACCAAGCAGTAAATGCCCTGCCATGTGAGCTGTAAAATCGGCATGGGATTGACGTACGAGCGGGCCGACCAATGCCGCTGCTGCAAAAAGCACACCTGCTACAAAAGAAAGTGTGCGGAGCCCAGGCCATTTACGAAGTCGTCCCCGTCTATTTGTAAGAACCACTGCCCCGATATATAACCCGACCGCAAGCAGAGCAGGAATTCCAAAAAGCAGATCGGTCAGTAGAAAATGATGCTCAATACTATGTGCATCATGCATGAGAAAACGCTCCTTTACCTATACGCTTGTCGCGTCTCGCACTTACAATCAAACCGATACCAACAGCAATCATGATGGCCGCAGAAATATTCCAGACGAGGTCATACGGTAAAATATCGACATTGTATCGAATTTGATGGATGCGCATGATCTTATGCTGGATGGTGCCGTCATAGAGCTGGAAAGCCCCGCCGCCCAGCAACTTTCCTCCCCAAAACATCTTATGCCATAGTGCATTTCGCCTCCGTAGATCGGCAACGAGGAATAAGCCACCGACAGTCGCAAACCAGCTGAATGCGTGAAACAGCCCATCCGATACAAGACCGACCGCGACAGTCGATTTATCGTAAAACTTATGCCAATGGAGCAGCTGATGGAACAATGTCTCATCAAGAAATGCAACAAATCCTAATCCAAACAAAATGCCCGACCAAATGTTTCGACGCGCAAATGTTACTCTGTTATCTGAATGTGCTTGCGTGTTATGTATCGTTGTCAAATCCTCTTCCTCCATTTATTGAAATTGACTTCTTCAAAAGTATAGCCGTTAAGTACGAATGGTAATCTGCCTATTTCGTTAGTATGTCTCCGCCTCCTTTTGTGAATGCTGACAAAAGAACCATTCAGAGGAGGAGAAATCATGTTGAAATTACAAACGGAGCTGGAAGGGCAGACTGCTTCTTTCGGTATTGTGAGCGACTGCATCCGGGAACTCGGCTACCATATAGGTGGAAATTGGGATTATGACAGGGGATGCTTCGATCATATCCTGTGCCAAGAAGGCGGCGAGACCATCTATATCCGAATTCCCTTTTTCGTTACGGAAGGCCAGCTGGACGATTACGAAGCGTCCATTAAATTCGGCACTCCTTACATCATCAAGCATGTCGTCCATATCGGTCTCGATCGGGACGGTGATTCATTATTGGATGCGACTGGATTTAGTCAATTCCAGCAGCCAATTGACAAGGACGGGAAGATTATCAATAAAAACAGATGGATTCATGCGGGGGAAGTTGCTGTGAAAGACCTTTTGGACTGTATGCATGCACAGAATTTGTTGAAATCCAGTTAACATAGATTCTAATAATCAATGGCAGTCCACCCTGTAATTACACTAGGGTGGATTATTTTTTCGCGGGTTTGTAAAAATCATTATTATCTGTTAATTAATGCAGGAGTGTAGTAAAATGGATATAACTGGATGGAGAATTATTTGGGGGGAATGTGAAGCATGATTTTATCTATTAAAGACGTGCACAAATCATATGGCAAGGAGCAGGTGCTAAAAGGGATTACGTTTGATATCGAGGAGCCGCAGATCATTGCGCTTGTGGGACCGAATGGGTCGGGGAAGTCGACGTTGATGAACATCATTACAAATTTGCTGCCTGCGGACAAAGGGGAAGTGAAGGTTCTTGGGAAGAGCAATCGGGATCCGAATATTTTCCGTGAAATTTCGTTTATGCAGGACAATACGGTGCTCTACGATTATTTGACAGGGTACGATCATCTGCAATTCATCTGCGATGTGCAGGGACTGTCAAAGAAGCAATTGTTGGACACGGCTGAACGAATTGGCATTACGAGTTATTTGAATAAGAAAGTGAAGAATTACTCGCTTGGAATGAAACAGCATCTGCTGCTCGCAATGGCTGTCGTGAACAAGCCGAAGCTGATGATTTTGGATGAGCCGTTGAACGGACTTGACCCGACGAGCGCAATCCGGGTACGTAATTTGCTGCTCTCATTGCGTGAAGAAGGGACAGCTATTTTACTGTCCTCTCACAATCTAGCGGAAATCGACCGGGTGACGTCATCGATTTTATTCCTGAAGAAGGGGAATTTGATTCAGGAAAACATGGCGGAATTTGAGCAAGTACGTTATCAGATTGCTGTTAACGATGTCGTGAAGGGGGAAAAGGTATTGGCCGCAGTGGGCATACCTGTCGAGGTAGTGGATGGGCGACTGCATCTGTACCGGAAAGATGTAGGGCTTGACCGTGTGTTCTATTTATTGGATCAAGAGCAGATTGTCATTGACGATATCGAGAAGAAAGTGTTCGGTTCCGAGGAGCGCTACCGGAAAATCTTCACGGAAGAGAAGAAGGCCAATGAGCTTGTTGAAGTTTGAGCTTAAGAAGATTTGGCGGCAGAAGAAGCTGATTTGGTTATTGGTGGTAGTGCTTTTATGCATAGGCTGGATGTATTACCAAAATACAATAGAGCAAGATCTTATGGCGAAAGAGGCTGAGGAAAACCTCTTTTCTGTAGTCCTGAAAACCGATCAATTATACGCGGAACTTTTGCCGTTGGACCGGGAGAATAAATTGACTGAGGAGCAAGCGAAGCAATTCGACAGCTTGAACGTCATGTCGACAGCCATCTTTCAATGGAAAAGCGCCATCTATGGGAAGCGTTGGGATGAAATACCGCAAATCGAGAATGACTTCCTCTTAAATTTAGCGAAATACGAAGAAGCGGGTGGAACCTTCACCGCCTTAATGGGTGTGGAGAGGGAAAAGGCTATCGAAAAGAATGCCTATTTAATGGAACGCGGGCTGCCCTATGCCAATGAAACATATCCAGTATCGCCGGCCTTGCAAATGAGCAAGATTGCTCCCATTTTACTAGGTCCGGCAGGGCTTTTACTGCTGTTGCTTCTTTTCGGAAACGCCTACACATCCGAGAAAGAGCAGCAAACATTGTTGACGTTAAGAACGCAGCCCCTTCGCAGGTGGAAGTTGCTGCTAGCAAAATATGCGGGTTTGTTAGTTGTGATGATTTTCTTTTTATCTGTCATAGCGATTGGCGGATGGGCGATTCCGAATATTTTTGGAGATGCCTTTAATGATTTGTCATATCCGCAGTTCCTGGAGACGGGTGATTCTTTCGCCATTATTCCCGTTTGGCAGCATTTGTTGAACGTGACAGTCATATTTTTTGGAGCGGGGTCATTCCTTTTTGCTTTGTCACTTATGATTGGCACGCAATTAAGAAGCTCATTTTCCACGATCATGCTGACGGGCTTTGTCACGATGGTCGGTGTCGTGCTGACGGACACGCTGCCTATTGTGCAGACACCTTGGAATCCTTTTCAGTTTTTCCGCGCACATCAGTTTCTGACGGAAATGCCGGTCCATCCGATATGGGTATATGCCGTTTCAGCGCTTTTATGGAGTGCAACGTTGTTTATCGTAACGGGTCGTCTACGGGAAGGGGAACGTGGTTTATTCAAAACGACTGATAAACTAAAACCATACCGCAAAGGAAGGACGAAACAGCTCCGCTCTGTTTGGAATAATGGTTTGTTCGAATGGCGTAAATCGAGGCGAAGGGGGCTTGTTGGGCAGTCCTTAATTGTCTTATCGATAGCGGTTATTGTCGGCTATTTCTATTTTGCGGAGCAGGTGAGGGAGAAGGAGAACGAATCCCTTGGCGGCTTAACGTCCCTAGTAGAGAGGACAGAGTCGGAAATCATTCCTTACTATAAGGAAGCCATTCAGGCATTTGAGAAGCTCGTTGCTGAATCAAATGCGAAGGGCGAAGATGGAGATTTCATCTATGGCCAAAATATTGATACTTATCTTGGTTATATAGAGGGCGCCCGCGAAGAAGCGGCGCTAGCCGAACGCGCGTTGGATGGCTATGAAAAGCGTGAATGGGCTCTGTTTTACGATTATCATTTGTTCAATGACCATCGATATCTCGAGAACTTGATAGAGATGAAAAAGCATAATTATAGCCCGTATACCATTTTCGGCTACGAAACCGCGATTGCGCAAAAAGAATGGATGAAAGAGCATGCTATCCAACCGGTCTTTGCGGGCACTTATATTCCAAACATCCATGACCAGTGGAAAGCGGAGAACCGGAAGGAGAAGAAAGCGGATGAAATGAGGAACCGGAAAGTGGACCATAGCGGATTGTTTTCGTTATATATGTATTTCCGTGACTATCTGTATTTCATTCCCTTGCTTCTATTCCTGCTACTTGTAGGCGCGGGCTTTTCCGGCGAGCGCGGAAAGAGGCCGACACTACATCTGTTGGAGACGCTGCCGATTACAAAGCGATCCCTTTTCCTTGGGAAAGTGCTTTTCGGTTCAATCGTTGCAATAGGAAGCGCAATTGGGGTGTTCTTGCTCGCTGTGTTGGTTGGGACGGTGTTCAACCGGTTCGGCGACTGGATGTATCCGATACTGCATTATCATAGCAGACAAGAATTTCAATCGTTTGATTTTACAGGGCAGCGAGCATTCGAGGGTGGGTACAAATTTCTTCCTTTGGGTGAGTACTTGCTCTATGCACTTTTGCTTTATGTCTGTGTCGCATTGTTCCTCCTCGCGCTGACGAATGTAATAGGACTCTTCATGCGGCAGCCGCTAGTGGTATATGCACTGACTGGATTGATCAGTGGAGCAGGTAATTTGTTGAGCTGGAAATTGGACGATTTCGCCCAGTACTCACCGTTCCTTTATGTAAACATACCGAAAATCGTCAATGGGGAAATCATGACGCTACTGAACGATCCGACAATTAGTGTGTATATGGGCTGCGCTATGCTGCTCGGAGGCACGGTTTTCCTTTTGGGTGTGGCTTATTTGGGATTGAGTTTTGAGAAGAGGTTTGTGAAAAAAGGGAAGTCGGTTACAGCAACGGCATGAACGTTCACAGCACAAAAGAGGAATCCATTTTGAAAAAATGATCAATCTAAAGAGCCTCAAATAAAGACACGAAATATAGTGAATAAAAAAGAAGATGAACACTATATTTTGTAGAGATTCATCTTCTTTTTCGTTTGAATGGGCATTTGTCAATGCCCATTGAGCTGTTTCATTTATGTGTGTACATCTTAAATCTTTATGTCAATGGTCGCATTTTTCTTTAACTCTTCAACCTGCAGAGCGAGTTTTTCCTGCTGTTTTTGCTGATGAAGAGATTGTTCTATTTGGGGTTTTATTTCTTCAAGCTTTGGAACTTCTTGTCCAGTGCTTTTTCCTTGTTCCGCATATTGATCATACATTTGTTGAATTTCTTCATCGGTTATTTTGCCAGCCGGCACTTCTTTCTCAACGTACTTTTTAATTTTAATATCGTCAGCTATTTTAGTTTTAAGTGTTTTCATATCCATGCCAGATTCTTTAAGAACTGCTTTGAGTTCTTTTTCTGTTTTAAACTGTTTCTTTATTTCGTCCAATTGCTTATTAATATCTTCTTCTGAGACTTTATAGCTTTTTTTATCTGCCTCTTGAAGAAGAAGAGTTTGCCCGACCAAGCTGTCAATTGTTTGGGTTTTTGCCTGCTCTGCAGCTTCTTTAGAGGACGGATCTTGTCCCGTTAGCTGCATTTGTCCTTGTATAGATGCTAGAGCGGCATTGAAGTCGCTTCCTAAAATTTCTTTATCATTCACTATGGCAACAGTTTTATTTTCATCTACTTGCTGTTCTTCTAATTTCTTTTGCATTTCTTCCATTTGCTTTTGCTGTTCCTTCTGCTGATCGGTTTCCGCTGTTTTTGCTTTATCATCATTTGGGGCTTCTGTACTTTCTTCATTTCCTCCGCATGCTACTAAAACAACGGCCAATAGACCGGTTATTAATGTAATCATCATTTTTTTCATAATCGATCTCCTCCCTTAAGCTAGAAGTATGATTTTCACTAAAAAATCATCTAGTGCGCATTATAAAGTTAATCAAGCGAAAAAGAAACAGTATGCGGTCTTTTTTAATATTTATAACAGGATTGAAACACTCTGTAATAATAATGGATGCATGTAATAAAAGGCGATACATATTGTACTAGCACAATATGTATCGCCTTTTATTGGTATTATCATGGTTATCTTCACCTTTTCGGCTCATAATCAAGCATTTGAAACATTTCCTTTTGTTCCTTATCTGTCAAGTCGCGCCATTGTCCTATCGGTAAGTTACCGAGATGGATGTTCATGATCCGTGTGCGCTGGAGGCGTCGGACATTGTAGCCGAGTGCGGAGCACATGCGGCGGATTTGGCGATTCAGGCCTTGTGTCAACGTGATGTTGAATTTGCGGGGGCCCAGTTGTTTCACTTTGCATGGTTTCGTTACTGTATCGAGGATTTCGACGCCGGATTCCATTTTGTGAATGAATTCCTTTGTGAGCGGGCGGTCGACGGTGACGATATATTCTTTTTCGTGGCCGTGTTCTTCGCGTAGGATTTCATTCACGATGTCGCCGTCATTCGTTAGAAGAAGCAAGCCATCCGAGTCTTTGTCGAGCCGCCCGATATGGAAGATGCGGAGCGGGTGGTTGACGAAATCGACGACATTCCCTTCGATGTGGCGTTCGGTTGTGCTTGTAATGCCGACGGGTTTATTGAGAACGATATAGACGAGCTGCTCTTCGGTTTTCACGGGTTTGCCGTCGACATAGACTTCATCCCCTTGCTCAACTCTGCTTCCGAGTTCAGCGGGCTTGCCGTTAATTGTGACGCGCCCGTCTTCGATCCATTTATCAGCACCTCGTCGGGAGACGATGCCGGCTTCGCTTAAATATTTATTAATTCTCATTGGGTTCACCTTTTTTCGAGTTTCTTTCCCACTATTGTACAGCTTGGGCTGCGAGTTTACAAAGTCGGCGGATTACATATATTATCGAAAGGTTGACAATTGGTTGAATGAATAGTAAGGTTAAAACAACTTTTTTGTTCGGAGCGGGTAGAGGTGCCGGGAGCGGTGCCGCCCAGGAACAGATGAGCCGAGTTTAGATGAGAATAGCTGAGAAATTGTTGAATAAGAGGAGTAGCGCCTGAATCGCGATGATAGAGAGTCAGTGGGTGGTGGAAACTGATTCGCGGCTGGTGTGAATGGACTTATGAGAGCCGCCTTTTTGGGCGGACGCTTTTCCCACGTTACGGGAAGTGCCTTTTTAGGCGCGCCGAGTGGAAGCTGTATTGTGATGGCTTCAATTAGAGGTGGCAACGCGGGTAATCCGTCCTCTGCAACTGGACTTTTCTGTCCTTTTGCAGAGGGCTTTTTTGTTTTTCATGGATAATCGCGGAAGTCTTAAAGTGCATCTACCCTCAATCTATCGCGCTAAATGCTTTTGACAAATCAAGAGGTTTTATTGAAGGAGGATGGATAGGCAAAAGATCCCAAAACGACAATAAACCTTGGGAAATGATCGATATATCTCGGGAAATGAACGATAACTCCATTCAAATGATCGATAACTTTCGGGAAATGAACGATATTCAGCGGGAAATGATTGATAATTAACCACCAACATAATAGAAGAGGTGAGCTGAGATGGAAAAGATGAGTATGCGGGTGACGGAGAAGAAAATTGAAGGTGATTCGCTGACGCCTATTCTCATATTCAGGCGTTTACAGGGGCATCACCGGTATTTATTTGAAAGCTCATCGCAACATGAGCGGTCGGGGCGGTATTCTTTTATCGGCGTGGATCCCGTGAAGGCGTATCGAGGCGGGAATGGCCGGTTGGAAGAGTTCGTGTACGCAACTGGAAAGACGTATTTGCATGAAGGGGACCTGTATTCGTTAATGAAACGACTCATGCCGCGGATTGCGGAGCATGGAAAATACCCGTTCATGGGCGGTGCTGTCGGATATGTCGGATACGGAGCGGCGGAGGCTACTGCGGTTTATTCCGATGAACAGCCTGACGTTTATTTCAATATTTACGATACGGTCATCATTTATGATCACCTACAAAACGAAGTGACGTTGCTGCATACGGAAATACACCCGGAATACGCCAAACCTGACCTGGATGCATTGGCGGAGACCATTACGTCGGGTCCAACAATAGAAGAGAAGGGAGTATCCGTTTCCGATTACCGATGCGCAATTTCACAACAAGAATTTGAAGACCGGGTCAGGCAGGCGCAGCAATACATTGAAAAAGGCAAGGTTGAGCAGGTCGTCCTCTCGCGAAAGCTTGAAGCAGATATTGAAGGTAATCCGTTTGCGCTGTATCGGAAGCTGCGCAAAAAGAACCCGTCGCCTTATATGTATTATATGGAGTTCGGCGATCATACCATCGTCGGCGCATCTCCCGAAAGTCTCGTCAGGGTGACAGGTGGGACGGTCATAACGAATCCGATTGCGGGAACGCGAAGACGGGGTCGCAACGAGGAAGAAGATCGAGTGTTGGAAGACGAGTTGAGAAAAGATCCGAAAGAGCTTTCGGAGCATGACATGTTAGTTGAAGAAAGCAAGAAAGAGATGGATATGGTCTGTGAATCATCGTCCATCCGCGTATCAACATACATGGAAACCGTCCGCTACGAGCATGTCATGCATCTCGTTTCAGAAGTGGAAGGGACACTTGCACCGGGCTTGCATGCGCTTGACGCATTGAAGGCGACATTGCCTGCAGGAACAGTGACCGGTTCACCGAAAAAGATTGCGATGGATATCATTTCACAGCTGGAAGATGAGCCGCGCGGGTTGTATGGCGGCGCAATCGGCTATATAGGATTGAACGGCAATATCGATTTTGCATTAACGATTCGGACGATGACTGTGCAGGACGGGGTGGCGACCGTGCAAGCAGGGGCTGGGATTGTGAAGAATTCCGTGCCGGCCCTGGAATATAAGGAGACAGTGAACAAGGCCCGTTCATTACTCGAGGCTTTGAAATAAAACAAAAGACTAGAAGAGGAGAGATGAGCAGTGAAAACTTATACGAGAATAGTAGAGGCAGGCCGGAACTTACAATATGAAGAGATGGAGGATGCGGCCAATCGGATGTTTTCAGAGGAAGCAAGCATAGAGGGTATGGCGGCGTTTCTTATCGCTTTATCCAAGAAAGGAGAAACAGCTACGGAAGTGGGGGCACTGGCTTCGGTCATGACGTCTCATGCCGTTGAATTCAAAGCCCCGGCAGCCCGTTATTTGGACAATTGCGGAACGGGTGGCGACGGGTTGAACACATTCAATATTAGTACGACATCGGCTTTCGTCCTTGCTGGCGCCGGCGTGAATGTGGCGAAGCATGGCAATCGGAAGATCACAAGCGCGGCGGGCAGTCAGGATGTGCTCGATTCGCTTGGCATCCATTCTAATTTTACACCTAACGATATGAGCAGGATGCTCTATAAGGAAGGAATTGCCTTTCTGTTCGCGCCGATCGTCCATCCGAAAATGAAACGGATCGGCATGGTCCGCGCGAAGATTGGGAAACCGACGATTTTCAACCTTGTTGGTCCGCTGACGAATCCAGTTCCAATAAGCACTCAATTTACAGGCATCAACCGCCCCGATTTTATTATGGAATATGCGTCTGTCCTACGGATGCTTGGCAGGGACCGGGCGCTAGTCGTATCGGGGGCGGGCGGACTTGATGAAGCGTCGCTTGCTGGGCAGAACTCATTTGTCCTTATGGATAAAGGAGACTTGATTCCTTTCTCACTCAACGCAGAAGATGTAGGGCTATCCTATGCACCTCTATCAGCAATCCGTGGTGGAACCCCGGAGGAGAATGCTGCAATGATACGTTCCGTATTGCAAGGCGATCGTGGTCCTCGCTTTGACACGGTTGTGTTCAATGCAGGTTTAGGGTTATTCACGAACGGCATTGCGGATTCCATACAGGAGGGTATTGAACGGTCGACTGACAGCATTCTTTCAGGCAATGCGCTCCGGAAATTGGAGGCTGTCGTCGCATTCAGCGAACAAATCAGGCAGGAGGCGATGGTGCGATGACAATTTTAGAAAGGATTTTACAGACGAAACGGCTTGAAGTGAAACAGCTGCTAATGGAGGGACGTGTCGTTTCATGTGAAACAATGTCGAAACGGCCCTCTCTTTTTGAAACGCTAAAGCAATCAAATCGTCTGGAAGTTATTTCGGAAATGAAACGCGCATCCCCCTCGAAGGGAATGATAGCGGGAAATACGGATCCGGTCGCACAGGCAAAGGCTTATGAGCAAGCAGGAGCGGCGTGCATCTCGGTATTGACGGATTCCACCTTTTTCAAAGGTTCATACGAAGACTTAGCAGCGGTTGCTGAAGCGGTAAAAATACCGTTGCTCTGCAAGGATTTTATTATTCATGAAGTGCAGATCGATCGTGCGAAACAGGCGGGTGCATCCGTCATCTTACTCATCGTGGCAGCGCTTGATGATGCGACATTACAAAGGCTTCATAACTATGCAACGGACCTAGGACTTGAAGTGCTAGTGGAAGTCCATGATGCAAGAGAACTGGACCGTGCCCTCTCAGTGAACGCAAAACTGATTGGCGTCAACAACAGGGATTTGAAAACGTTCGAAGTGGATCTTGCAAGGACAGAAGAGGTAGCACAGCATTTTCCGTTCAATGAAAACCGCATATTCATCAGCGAAAGCGGAATCATGGACGCGGCAGATGCAATACGGGCAGCGACAGCCGGAGCGAGCGCTGTCCTAGTTGGAGAATCGCTTATGCGGAGCGCTTCCGTTGAAGACTCGCTCCGTTCGTTGCAAGTTTCGAAGGCAGGTGTTCCGCTATGACGAAAGTGAAGATTTGCGGGTTGATGGAGCCTGAGCATGTAATAGCCGCGGTGGAAGCAGGTGTGGATGCGGTCGGATTCGTATTTGCACCGAGCAGACGCCGTGTCGCGATTGCGCAAGCGCAGGAACTGGCACGATTTGTTCCGGATCACGTCATGAAGATTGGGGTTTTCGTCAATGCAGAGCAAGAGGAACTGGAGCGGGCTTTTCGGGAAGTGCCGCTCGATTATGTGCAATATCATGGTGATGAGACGGCAGAATTCATTAAAAAAGTTGGACTTCCTTCTATTAAAGTATTATCAGTGCGTGGCAGTCAAGATGTAGCGAAAGTGTCTAACTATGAGACGGAGTATGTCTTGTTCGATACACCGGGCGTTGAATTCAAAGGCGGAAGTGGAAAGGTGTTTGACTGGAGTCTGGTGGAGCAGGATGTGCCAACAGGCCGCCTGATTTTGGCGGGCGGGTTGAATGCGCAAAATGTGAAGGAAGCGATTCGACAAGTTCGTCCATACATGGTGGATGTGTCGAGCGGGGTGGAGATTGAGCGAAAGAAAGATCCAACGTTGATCCGCGAATTCATTCGCGCAGTGAAAGAGGAGGAGAGCTGAGATGGCGGTAGAGACGAGAAAAGGCAGGTATGGGAAGTTCGGTGGGCAATATGTGCCGGAGACGTTGATGTCTGCATTAATTGAATTGGAGAATGCGTATGGGGAGGCGAAGGCCGATCCGTCTTTTGCTGAGGAATTGGATTACTATTTGAGGGATTTTGTCGGCAGGGAGAATCCGCTTTATTTTGCGGAGAGGTTGACGGAGAAGGTCGGTGGCGCAAAGATATTCTTGAAGCGTGAGGATTTGAATCATACAGGTGCCCATAAGATCAATAATTCGCTCGGGCAGGCGCTGCTTGCTATGCGGATGGGGAAACGGAAAATCGTGGCGGAGACGGGTGCCGGGCAGCATGGTGTGGCGACGGCGACGGCTTGCGCGCTGTTCGGTCTGGAGTGCGTCGTCTTTATGGGGAAAGAGGATATCCGCCGACAGGAGCTGAATGTGTTCCGGATGGAGCTGCTTGGAGCGAAGGTCGTGTCGGTCGACAAGGGATCTGGCACATTGAAGGATGCCGTCAATGAAGCGCTTCGCTATTGGGTCGCGAATGTGGAAGATACGCATTATATATTAGGATCTGCGCTCGGCCCGCATCCATTCCCGGAAATTGTGCGTGATTTCCAGCGAGTGATTGGCGTGGAGACGCGTCGGCAGATTGTGGAGAAGGAAGGGCGCTTGCCTGACGCGGTTGTTGCGTGCATCGGTGGCGGGAGCAATGCGATCGGCATGTTCCATCCGTTTGTCGACGATGAGGGAGTTGCGCTATATGGTGTCGAAGCAGCGGGGAGTGGAGTGGAGACAGGGCTTCATGCGGCTGCGATTGCGGACGGGAAGGAAGGCGTATTGCATGGGGCGTATATGTATGTATTGCAAGACGAGGACGGTTTCATCCAAGAAGCGCATTCAATTTCGGCAGGGCTTGATTACCCGGCAGTGGGACCGGAGCATTGTCACCTGCATGATATCGGCCGGGTGAAATATGAAGCCGTGACGGATGCGGGAGCGCTGGAAGGTTTGCAATTGCTCTCAAGGACGGAGGGAATCATCCCTGCCCTCGAAAGTGCGCATGCCATCCAGTTTGCAGTGGATTTGGCGAAAGGCATGGGGAAGGACCAAATTGTCGTCGTCTGTTTGTCGGGACGCGGGGATAAGGATATGCAGACGGTTCGTGATGTGCTTGGAGGTGGAGCGGAATGAAGACGTTGGAGAAGAGAATCCGTGAATGTAATGACGAAGGAAAAAAGGCGTTCGTGCCTTATATGATGGCTGGCGATGGAGGGCTCGGATCGCTGAAGGAGAAGCTGCTCTTTTTACAGGAAGCCGGTGTGACAGCAATTGAAATCGGCATCCCGTTTTCGGACCCGGTGGCGGATGGGGAGGCGATCCAACAGGCGGGAGCACGGGCACTTGCGGATGGGGTGACGCTGCGGAACGTGTTGGAGGAGCTTGAACGGTGCAAAGGTGAAGTGAAGGTACCTTTAGTCGTTATGACATATTTGAATCCGGTATTGGCGTACGGCGTGTCGCAATTTGTCGAAGCGTGCAAGCAGGTGAGGATTAATGGCTTGATCATCCCAGATTTGCCGCTTGAGGAGAGCGGGCCGCTTCGCGATGAACTGAGAGAGACGGATATCGCATGGATTCCGCTCGTGTCGTTGACAAGCCCTGATGAACGGATTGCAAGGATAGCGGAAAGCGCGGAAGGGTTTCTATATGCCGTTACCGTTAATGGAATTACGGGTGCGCGGAATGATTTCGGTGAGGATATTTACTCTCATTTGCAGCGTGTCAAGCGGATCTGTACTGTGCCGGTATTGGCTGGGTTCGGCATTTCGACACCGACACAAGTAAGGGAAATGGGCAACCATACGGACGGCGTTATAGTCGGGAGCGCGATTGTCGGAGCTTTTCATCGGGATGAATTGGAAAAAATCCGCAAATTAGTGGGGACTAGTGCAGGGAAAGTTGAAATTGTCAATTAACACTGAAACCTTTTAGGCACCTATGACGTACATATAGCAAAGGAGTTGTACGGCATGGATATGATTAGGCAGGAAGTGGAAACGACATATGACAAAGTTAAATCTTTGGCGGGCTGGAGCGTCGACAAGAATGTTGTGTTGACGATCACTTCGTATTATGTGACGGCGGAGAAAGAGTTTAATGCTATGGATTTCAACCGCGCCATGGCCGCCTTAAAGGAAAGGGCAGGCTGGTTTTCACCATTGCGCGGACATCTATTGCCGATAATGGCTGCATTTCTAACGCAAGCCGACGACTCGGTGGAAGAGGAAGCCGATCGTCTGATGGATAAGCAGCGGGCTTTGAAGCAGGCCGGGTTCCGGAACACGATTCATTCCTATCTTGCCGCGCTACTTATGGACGATGATAGCGCAAGACTAGAGGAAGAGGCGAACCGTGCAAAAAAACTATACGATGCGATGAAAAAACAGCATTACTTTCTTACATCCGATGATGATTATGCGTATGCAGTTTTGCTCGGAAAAATGGGGGAAGACCCCGTAGAACATGCCAAGGCGATGCGTTCTTATTACGATGCGTTGCATGAAGAGGGCTTCCGGACGGGCAATGAGCTTCAGTGGCTGTCGCAAGTGATGACGTATATGGATATCGCTTTCCAGCCACGGCTTGTTAAAAGGGCTTGGGAACTTTACGAGAGGCTCCGTGAGGAATTAAAAGCGAAGCCAATCCATTATCCAATGGTCGGATTCCTGACAGTTTTTGAGGTTGAGGACGCGAAAATTGATGATATCATCCTCCTTGCAAAGCAATTGGAACAATCGAAACGGTTTAAATGGAACAAGGGAATGGCTTTGTCAGTCGCTATCGGCCATGTGATGCATGGGTTGACGGAAAGAGCCGATGAGGTGAGTGTCAGTCTTGCCGCATCCGTCGAATTGATCTTGCAGGCGCAACAGGCGGTGATGGCCGCAACAGTTGCGGCTGTTGCGGCTTCCTCGGCTGCGAGTTCATCAAATTAATCATATGAAATGAATAAGTAAACAGGAGAAGAGGCTATTGTCATATAACAATGGCTTTTTCTTCCTGTTTTTTTATTGTGCAGGACGAATAAACGAAAAATATTTTAATTTCATAAATCATTAAGAAAACGTTTACCTAGCAACGTTTGTAACATATTTGTCATATTAGAAATAATACAAGATTTAGATATTCTAAAAAAACAGTATTGTCAGGACTTATGATGTGTAGTATATTGAGTTCAATAACTTCGAATAAAGTCTGAATATTAGTTATTCGGTAATGTGTCAGTTTGTAAGGAGGAAATTCTATTGAAAAACCCGGTTTTGGAAATAAAAGATCTTCGTACGTCATTCAATATTAAGGGCGACTATTATGCCGCGGTAGATGGAGTTTCCATTACAGTCCACGAAAACGAAGTCGTTGCAATCGTCGGTGAGTCGGGTTGTGGTAAAAGTGCATTGGCCCTTTCAGTAATGGGGCTGCATGACCGGAAAGCAACGAAGCTTGAAGGGCAAGTGAACTTTTCCGGACAAAATTTACTGACGTTAACACGGTCGCGGTTGGACAAAGTAAGAGGGAAAGACATCGGAATGATCTTCCAAGATCCGATGACCGCTTTGAATCCGCTCGCGATAATTGGACGGCAGATCGAAGAGCCGATGGATTATCACATGAAACTGTCTGCAAGTGAAAAGAAGAAGCGTACATTGGAACTACTTCGGCGGGTAGGTATTAAAAACGAACAACGCGTTTATGAGCAATATCCGCATGAATTATCGGGTGGGATGAGACAACGTGTCGTCATCGCAATTGCACTTGCATGCGACCCGGTTCTTCTACTGGCGGATGAGCCTACGACAGCTTTGGACGTTACGATTCAAGCACAAATCATGGATTTAATGAAAGAACTGCAAAATCAGATGAAAACAGGCATTGTCCTGATTACGCATGACCTCGGAGTTGTTGCTGAAATGGCAGACCGTGTCGTCGTCATGTACGCAGGGGAAGTCGTTGAAATAGCGGATGTCAAAGACCTATTTGAAAACCCACTGCATCCATATACAAGATCATTATTGAATTCGATCCCTTCCAATATGGAAGGAAAAGAGAAATTGCATGTCATTGATGGAATCGTTCCATCCATTCAGAACCTCGACCGCAAAGGGTGCCGTTTCGCACCGCGGATCGCATGGATTCCTGAAGAGGACCATGAGGAGATACCGGAAATGCATGAAGCGGCACCGAACCATTTTGTCCGATGCTCATGCTATAAAACGTTCTACTTCCCGGAGGACAGAGTAGGAGAGAAAGAATATGTCGCTACTAACAGTTAATGATTTGAAAGTACATTACCCGATTCGGGGCGGTTTTTTCCGTAAAGTAGTAGATCATGTCAGAGCCGTCGATGGCATCAGCTTCGAATTGCAGCCGGGCGAAACTTACGGACTAGTTGGAGAGTCGGGATGCGGCAAGACGACTTCCGGACGTGCGCTTATCGGCTTGAATAAAGCGACTAGTGGGGAAATGTTGTTTGAAGGAAAGGACCTTGCTAAACTAAGCAGGGCCGAAAGACGCAATTACACGAAAGATATTCAGATGATTTTCCAGGATCCGTATTCTTCATTGAACGGCCGGAAAAATGTATTGAATATCATTGCGGAGCCTCTCCGTAACTTTGAGAGACTATCTCCGAAGGAAGAGTTGCTGAGAGTACAAGAGTTGGTGGCACGTGTTGGTTTAAGCCCTGAATCGATCTATAAATACCCTCACCAATTCTCAGGCGGTCAAAGGCAAAGAATCGGGATCGCGCGTGCACTCGCATTAAATCCGAAATTGATCATTGCGGATGAGCCGGTTTCCGCGTTGGACGTATCCGTTCAGGCACAAGTATTGAACTTCATGCAGGAAATCCAAGAGGAGTTCAACTTGACGTATCTATTTATCTCGCATGACTTAGGGATCATCCAGCATATGTGCGACCGGATTGGCATTATGTATCGAGGTCGTTTCGTAGAGGAAGGAACGGCATCCGATATCTACAACAACCCACAGCACGTCTATACAAAACGGTTGATTGCAGCGATTCCAGAAATGAATCCAGAAAAACGTTTCGAGAAGATGCATTTACGTCAGGCAATCAATCAGGAATACCAAACTGAATATAATAACTACTTCGACAAAGATGGGCGGATGTTCGACTTGAAGAGAGTCTCGGATACGCATTCCGTCGCCATGCTATAAGGAGGATGAAGTAAATGTTGAAATTCATTTTACGAAGAGCATTGTTCATGATTCCGCAGCTCATCCTCCTCAGTCTCATCATCTTCATGCTTTCAAAAGCGATGCCGGGTGATGCGGTAACGGGAGCGTTCATGTCAAATCCTAACGTTTCACCGGAGCAGGTAGAGAAGATCCGTGAAAAATTAGGGCTGAACGATCCATGGTACGAACAATATGGGCGGTGGATTGGAAACGCGGTACAAGGTGATTTCGGACAGTCATATGTCCATAAACAGCCTGTAACATCATTATTGGCAGGCAGGGTCGAAAACACAGTACTCCTATCATTATTTACGGGTATTGTCATCTATCTGTTAGCCATACCGCTAGGAATTGTAGCGGGAAGATGGACAGATACATGGGCGGATAAAATGATCGTAACCTATAACTATTTTGCTTTTGCGACACCCCTATTCATTTTCGCCTTATTGATGCTTTTCCTTTTCTCTTTCATATTAGGATGGTTCCCGATTGGAGGAAGCGGAAATATACGGATAGATCCAGGAAGCTGGGAATATATCGTCGACAGAGCCAAGCATTTATTCTTGCCGGTTATGTCAGGTGCTTTAATCGGTACATTCGGAACGATCCAATATTTACGGAATGACATTATTGACCAGAAGATCAAGGATTATGTAAAGACTGCCCGTTCTAAAGGCGTCCCTGAGGGCAAGGTGTACACTCGCCATATCTTGCGGAATTCCCTATTGCCGATTGCGGCTTTTCTCGGGTATGAAATCACAGGTCTAATCTCCGGTTCAATATTCATTGAATCCATTTACAGTTATCCCGGTCTCGGACAACTTTTCCTTCAATCCATTGCGCAACGAGATTTCACTGTCGTTACGGCACTCGTCATGGTTTCTGGTACTGCCGTAATCATAGGGACTTTGCTATCGGATATTATCCTCAGCATTGTCGATCCTCGTATACGTATTGAATAGAAGATGAAGAGAAGGAAGAGGAGGGAAAGTAATGACAAATCCAGTCATAGATGAAAAAAAATTGATTGCTCAAGAAAAACTAAATAATCCATCGCTTTTGCGTACGATTTGGCGTGAAATAATGCACGATAAAATGGCATTAGGCTCATTAATTTTGTTTACAATCATCGTATTATCGGCTTACATTTCGCCATTATTCGTTGACCAAACAGCATTGACGCGAGTGAACTTCTTTAACGTCTGGAAGCCGCCTTCCTTAGATAATTGGGTAGGGACAGATGACGGAGGACGGGACGTGTTTGGCCAGTTGATGATCGGGACACGGAACTCGCTTACAATCGGAGTTGCAGTCACACTCATTGCCGGGTTGATTGGCTTGACATACGGCTTGATCTCCGGATTTTACGGAGGTGGCGTGGATAATGTCATGATGCGTATCCTGGAATTCTTGATGGTATTGCCAACATTGATGTTCATCATCGTATTTGTAACAATTGTTCCAAACTATAATGTTTTCACATTCATTCTGATTATGAGTGCTTTCTTCTGGTTCGGAAAAGCAAGGCTTATCCGCTCCAGGGCTTTACAGGAACGGGAGCTTGATTATATCAATGCTTCCAAGACATTAGGAACTCCAAGTTGGAAGATCATGTTTTTCGAAATGTTCCCTAACTTGAGTTCACTCGTCATAGTTAATATGACACTTTCGCTTGCTGGGAATATCGGGATAGAGACAGGGCTGACTTTCTTAGGATTCGGCCTGCCCGCTGGAACTCCTTCACTTGGAACGTTGATTTCGTTCGCAAGGAATCCCGATATTATAAAGAACAAGTGGTGGGTTTGGTTACCTGCAGCATTACTGATCTTAGTAATGATGCTGTGTATAAATTACATCGGGCAAGCGGTGAAACGCGCGTCTGATGCAAGGCAAAGATTGGCCTAAAAAATAAGGGGAGGTAATACAAATGGCAAAGAAGCAGTTTATGCTACTTGCGAGTCTGTTGCTTGTTCTCAGCGTATTTTTAGCTGCATGTACTGGCAAAGAAAAAGAAGGCGCTGGTGATAAAGAACCGGCAAAAGATCCAGAAAAGAAAACAGAGGAAACAAAAACGGAAGACCCAGTGGAAGAAGATCCAAACGCTGGCCTTGATTTCCCGTTCGAAGTAACGAACAAGGCTGAGCCAATGGCAGACGGCGAATTGACATGGGCTATGGTAACAGACACTCCGTTTGAAGGTACGCTTAGCCGTGTGTTCTACTCAGGGACATTTGACGCTCAAGTTATCGAGAAATTCGATGAGGCTCTACTATCTTCAGATGGTGACTACTTGATCACTAATGACGGTGCAGCTACTTACGAAATTTCAGAAGACAATAAAACAATCACGTTAACAATCAAAGACGGGGTAAAATGGCATGACGGCGAGCCGGTAAAAGCAAGTGACCTTCTTTACTCTTACCAATTGCTTGGTCACCCTGATTACACAGGAGACCGTTACGATTTCATGATTGAAAACGTTGTTGGTATGCCGGATTACAATGCAGGAAAAACAACAGAAATCTCTGGTATCGAAGTTTCAGAGGATGAGAAGCAAATTTCATTCACATTCACAGAAGCAACACCATCCCTATTGTCTGGTTTTTGGTCATATGCAACACCTAGGCACCACGTAGGGGATGTCATGACTGGCGAAATTACAATCGAAGAACTTGAAGCTTCCGATAAAATCCGTGTGAACCCAATCGGCTTCGGTCCTTACAAAGTTGAAAAAATCATCCCAGGTGAATCTGTCCTATACGTCCGCAATGATGACTACTGGAGAGGTAAACCTAATCTTAAATCAATGGTCTTGAAAGTTGTAAGCTCCGCTTCTATCCTTGAAGCACTTAAGAAAGGCGATGCTGATATTGCTTCAATCCCAGTTGATCAATATCTAAATGCAAAAGAAATCGACAATATCGAGCTTCTTGCGGATATTGACTATGCATACACATATATCGGGTTCAAACTTGGTAAATGGGATCCTGAAAAGAAAACAAACGTAACAGATCCAAATGCTAAAATGGCTAACAAACTTGTTCGTCAAGCTATGTGGTATGCAATGGACAACGAAACAGTCGGTAAAGAACTTTACCACGGTCTTCGTTTCCCTGCAACATCATTGATCATTCCTGTATTCGCAAGCTTCCATGATGCGGACCTTGAAACACCATCTTATGATCCTGAAAAAGCGAAAGCGCTTCTTGACGAAGCTGGTTACGTTGATACAAATAACGATGGATTCCGCGAAAATGACAAAGGTGAGGAATTCGTTCTTAACTTCGCTTCTATGTCCGGCGGAGAAACTGCTGAGCCGATTGCACAGTGGTATATGCAAAACTGGGCTGACGTAGGCATTAAAGTACAACTTCTTGACGGACGTCTACACGAGTTCAACTCGTTCTACGATATGGTTAAAGCTGACGATCCGAAAATCGACATCTACCAAGGAGCATGGGGAACTGGTTCTGACCCAGATCCATCTGGCCTATACGGTAGAGATGCTGCATTCAACTACAGCCGTTTCACAAACGAGAAGAACGATGAGCTTCTTGCAGCAGGTACTTCTGAGAAGGCATTTGACTCCGATTACCGTAAAGACATCTACAAACAATGGCAAGCGCTTATGGCTGAAGAAGTTCCGGTTGCCCCAACTGTATACCGTTACTACCTAATGGGCGTTAACAAGCGCGTTGTTAACTACTCAATCGACCCAGGCACTGATCTATACTTGTATGATTTGGGTGTAAGTGAATAAGTAATTATCGGTTCTGATTGATAATCAACCGCCATCCGGGAAACTGGGTGGCGGTTTTAATTTTTGAAATCATATTGTAATATTCTTAAAAATTTGATAGGATTAAACTTACCAATTAACAGACTAGGCTATTAATTCAGAGAGATGGAGAGATGGGGGAAATAGAAATGAAGATTTACGTATCAGTTGATATGGAAGGGATCACAGGGCTGCCTGATTACACATTTGTCGATTCTGCCAGACATAATTATGAACGTGCGCGGCGTATTATGACAGAGGAAGCAAACGCTATCATACGAGCGGCGATCGGACAAGGAGCTGAACAAGTCCTTGTGAATGATAGCCATTCCCAAATGAACAATCTGCTTTTGGAGGAGTTACATCCTGACGCAGATTTGATAACCGGTGGTATGAAAGCGTTTTCTATGGTGCAGGCACTGGATGAGTCATTTGACGGTGCTATCTTTGCCGGATATCACGCAAGGGCAGGTCAGCCAGGTGTCATGAGCCATTCAATGACCTTTGGCGTCAGGAATATGCATATCAATGACGTGGCCATCGGCGAGCTTGGCTTAAACGCATATGTAGCGGGTCATTACGGAGTTCCTGTCATCATGGTCGCCGGGGATGATCGTGCATGTATGGAAGCGCAAGCCTTGATTCCTGGGATTGTGACCGCCGCTGTCAAGCAGTCGATTTCCCGTTCCGCTGTCAAGACGTTGCATCCGACAAAGGCGCATGCATTACTCGAGGAAAAGACTGCAGAAGCGATTACTAAACGTTTAGCAATCAAACCGCTCGTACCTCCGGCAAACCCGGTTTTACGAATTGAATTCACGAACTATGGTCAAGCGGAATGGGCCGCGCTCATGCCGGGGTGTGAAATCGAGCCGGATACAACCATCGTGAAATTTGAAGCGAAAGATATTCTCGAAGCGTACCGGGCAATGCTCGTGATGGTCGAGTTGGCAATGCAAACAAAGTTCTGCTAAGGGGGAGTGGCGCGTGGCAATTTACATAGTTAAGAGATTCTTCATGATGATTGCGACAATCCTCATCATCGCGACACTGACATTTTTCTTAATGCATTCGATACCAGGCTCGCCGTTCGACGAAGAGCGGACATCGAATCCGACAATCCAGGCGAATCTGGAGAAATTCTATAAGCTAGATCAACCGACACATGTGCAATACGTGCACTACTTAAAGTCAATTGCGACGTTCGATTTTGGACCTTCCATTAAAAAACCGAACGAGTCTGTGAATAAATTACTTGCCAGAGGCTTTCCGATTTCATTCGAGCTTGGGATGGTGACGATTCTCGTCGCTGTCATATCGGGGATTACATTAGGGACATTCGCTGCTTTGCGACATAATGGCATCATCGATTATGCGGCGATGGCATTCGCTGTTATCGGGATATCCGTCCCTAACTTCGTATTGGCGACGGTGTTGATCCAGCAAGTGGCGGTCAACTGGAATCTACTCCCGCCTGCTACGTGGAGCAGCCCTCTCCATATGATTTTGCCGACATTGGCGCTTGCCACAGGTCCGACGGCAATCATTGCACGTCTGACAAGGTCGAGCATGTTGGAAGTCTTGACGCAGGATTATATGAAAATGGCGAGGGCGAAAGGATTATCGCCGATGCGCATCGTCCTTCGGCACGCATTGCGCAATGCACTTATGCCGATCGTCACAATCATGGGGACGATGCTTGCGGGAATTTTGACGGGAACATTCGTCATCGAAAAGATTTTCGCGATACCGGGCATGGGAAAATACTTCGTCGAGAGCATCAATAACCGGGACTACCCAGTCATCATGGGTTCGACCGTATTCTATAGCGCGTTCCTCGTATTCATGTTGTTTTTAGTAGATATCGTCTATGGATTCCTTGATCCGCGCATTAAACTTCACCGAAAGGAAGGTGATGCGTGATGGTAAGTCATCAGCAAAAAGTTCAAGTCCCGGATGAATGGTTCAAACCAATAGGGAAAGATGCGGAGAAAGCGGAATCAGTCGTACGTCCATCACTTTCCTATTGGAAGGATGCCTGGCGCAGATTGCGGAAGAACAAATTGGCGATGGGTGGGCTAGTATTCTTAATTATTCTGACATTGTTCGCAATTTTTGCTCCGATTCTATCACCACATAATATAGAAACAACGCAATATGCAAACCAGAACTTGGCGCCATCTTCGAAACATTGGTTCGGAACGGACGACAAAGGATGGGACGTCTTCACGAGAACTTGGCATGGCGCCCGCGTTTCACTGTTCGTCGGTGTTGCCGCCGCTTTGATCGACTTTTTCATCGGCATCATCTACGGCGGAATTAGCGGTTATAAAGGCGGAAGGACGGACACCGTCATGATGAGGATCATTGAAATCCTTTATGGGCTTCCTCATCTGCTTGTCGTCATTCTGTTAATGGTCATCATGGGTCCAAGCCTGACGACGATCATCGTTGCGCTGACGATCACCGGATGGGTCGGAATGGCCCGTATTGTCAGGGGGCAGGTGCTGCAAATCAAAAACTATGAATTTGTTACTGCCTCGAAATCTTTCGGAGCGAGAACACCTAGAATTATTCGGAAGAACTTGCTTCCCAATACAATGGGACCAATCATTGTCCAAATGACATTGACTGTGCCAAGCGCCATTTTCGCGGAAGCCTTCTTAAGCTTCATCGGGCTAGGCATCCAGGCGCCTGTTGCGAGCTGGGGGGTTATGGCGAATGACGCATTGCCTGTCATCTTATCAGGACATTGGTGGAGATTGTTCTTCCCAGCGTTCTTCATTTCAATGACAATGTTTGCATTTAACGTCCTCGGAGACGGTATGCAAGATGCACTTGATCCGAAACTGAGGGGGTGAAAGGTTTGGACATGAAAAAATTTGCACCGATTGATGAAAATCAAGGCGGAACAGCGATTGCGCCAGACCCGAAACGATCGCGTAAGCGTGCTAAAACATTTACGGATGTCATGCTCTCCGTTCAGGATCTGCATGTATCTTTTAAGACGTTCGGGGGTGAAGTACAAGCTCTGCGCGGCGTTTCGTTCGATCTGTATAAAGGGGAGACTCTTGCCATCGTCGGGGAGTCGGGCTGTGGAAAAAGCGTCACCGCGAATACGATCATGGGACTCATTCCAAAACCTGCGGGACGCATTAAAAATGGAAAAGTCCTATTTAAAGGGAAAGATTTGACGAAGCTCGATAAATCCGAGATGAGAAAGGTGCAAGGGGTCGACATTTCGATGATCTTCCAAGATCCGATGACCGCCTTGAACCCGACACTTAAAATCGGCGAGCAGTTGACGGAAGGGTTGCGGACCCATCAAAAAGTGAGTAAAGCCGAGGCACTTCAAAAAGCGATCAACTTGCTGGAAGTGGTCGGTATCCCAAATCCCGATGAACGAATGAAACAATATCCCCATCAGTTTTCCGGAGGGATGCGTCAGCGGATTGTCATTGCAATCGCTCTGATCTGTGAGCCTGAACTGCTAATAGCAGATGAGCCGACAACTGCACTGGACGTCACAATCCAAGCACAGATTCTAGAACTCTTTGAAGAGATTCAGGAACGTACGGGCGTCTCAATCATTCTCATCACGCACGATTTGGGGGTTGTGGCGAAAATCGCAGATCGGATTGCGGTCATGTACGCAGGGAAAGTGATTGAAATCGGCGATAAGCGCGAAGTGTTCTATACACCGCAACATCCTTACACAAAAGGGCTTCTCGCTTCTGTGCCGAGGCTCGACTTGAAGGAAGAGGAACTTCAGCCGATCGAAGGGACCCCGCCGGATCTATTTTCTCCGCCGATCGGTTGTCCGTTCACGGCGAGATGCCCGTTCGCCATGGAAGTATGTGAACGCATCTATCCCGCAACGACCGGCTTATCTGAGACCCACGCGGTGGATTGTTGGCTGCAGGATGACAGGGCAAGAAAGTATTTAAATGATTAGGAACAAAAGGAAATAGAGATTGACAGCATATTTGAGTTGGAGCGGAAGGCGGCGACTCCTGCGGGAAAGCGAGACAGGGGAGACCCCGCAGGGAGCGAAGCGACTGAGGAGGCTCACCGCTCGCCCGTGGAAAGCGTCCGCCTGTAGCGGAAACTCTTTACTCGGTATCACGCACGAAAGTGCTTTGTAAGTCATATATCAACAAGGGGGCTATCGGTATGAAGAAGTGGTTATCATTTTTGATGGTGGCAATGCTTGCACTTGTTCTTGCGGCATGTACTGCAAACAAGGAAGCGGGCAAGGAGCCTGAAAAACCGGCGGAAAATACGAAGACGGAAGATGGAAAAGAAGAAGGCAAGAAGGAAGATGAGGCTGCCGGCGAGAAGATTCTCCTCATGAATAACGGCGAAGAGCCGACATCGTTCGATCCATCCATCGGGTTCAACGCAGTGTCCTGGAGTGCACTGAACAATATCATGGAAGGTCTGACACGTCTTGATAAGGACCATAAAGCGGTCGAAGCGACAGCTGAAAAAATCGATGTCTCCGATGACGGATTGACGTATACATTCACAATCCGTGATGGCGCAAAATGGTCGAACGGGGATCCGGTCGTAGCTGGCGATTTCGTATTCGCTTGGAAACATATGCTGAATCCGGAAACAGCTTCACCAGCGGCATTCCTAGCATACTTCATCGAAGGAGCGGAAGAGTACAATACTGGGGAAGGTTCTGCTGATGACATCGCAATCGAAGCGAAGGACGAAAAGACGTTCGTCGTCAAATTGACGTCACCGAACGAAGCATTTTTGAATATTATCACAAACCCAAGCTTCTTCCCGATCAACGAAAAGGTGGCTTCAGCCGATCCGACTTGGCATACGGAAGCTGCAACTTTCGTAGGGAACGGACCATTTAAATTGTCCGCATGGAGCCACGATGTAAGCTTCGAATTTCAAAAGAACGAACATTATTGGGATGCTGACGCAGTCAAGTTGGATAAAGTCCACTGGGCAATGGTCAATGACACGACGACAGCTTATCAAATGTATCAATCCAATGAGTTGGACGTGACGGGCGTACCGTCTGAAATTGCGGATCAATTAAAGGACAGCAAAGAACTTCGCATCGATGACCAAGCAGGCTTGTATTTCTACCGCTTCAACACGTCAATGGAGCCATTTACGAATAAAAAGATCCGCCAAGCATTCGCTTATGCGGTTGATCAAGAGGAAATCGTCAATTTTGTAACAAAAAATGGCGAGAAGCCGGCACATGGCTTCGTCACTTACGGCTTCATCGGGCCGGACGGTAAAGAATTCCGTGAAACAGTAGGCGACCTCGTCTCCTTCAATCCGGAAAAAGCGAAACAGCTTTTAGAAGAAGGAATGAAAGAGGAAGGCTATACGGAGCTTCCGAAAGTGACACTCTCTTATTCAACGAGCGAATCGCATCAGAACATCGCGATCGCCCTTCAATCCAAGTTCAAAGAAGTGCTCGGCGTTGACGCAGAGCTGCAAAACGTGGAAAGCGGAGTATTCCTTTCCGAGCAAAAAGAGTTCAAATATCAAATGTCCCGTTCCTCATTCCTGCATGACTATGCAGACCCTGTGAACGCGCTTGAAAGCTTTATCACCGGCTCTTCCATGAACCGTACAACATGGTCGAATGCTGAATATGATAAGCTCATTGCGGACATTAAAAATGAAACGGACGAAAACAAACGTTGGGAGTTGTTGAAACAGGCTGATAAGCTTCTCATGGATGAAATGCCTGTATTCCCACTATATTTCTACAACTCGACATCACTTGAAAAAGAAGGCGTTTCCGGCATTCTGCGCCACCCTGTCGGCTATGTCGACTTGAAATACGCAGATAAGAACTAATGAATGAACAAGTCGCGGTGTCCGTCATGGCGCCGCGACTTTCCCATTTGAGTACGCGGGAAATTCAATTGAATGTAAGCGGTTAGTCGCGCCAAATGCCTTTCGACAATTCATGAACTAGTTGCAGGTGTTATGCGCGTGTCAGCGAGTTTATGCGTGAATAAAATGATTTATGCGTGTTTGCGAGCGTTTATGCGTAATTCCAGTGATTTATGCGCGAGAATTGAAATTTATGCGTATTTGAATGATATTATGCGTGAGTACGATGATTTTGATTGAAAGAGGTGCAGGGAAATGAGAGTACGACCGAAAAGGCTTCAGCCGGGGGATACGATTGGGATTGTCGCGCCATCGAGCCCGCCGAATCAAGAGAATCTTGAGCGTTCGCTCGCTTTTCTGGAACAGCTTGGCCTGAAATGGAAATTCGGACAACATGTGAAAAATGTTAACGGCTATTTGGCGGGGACGGATGATGAACGGCTGCAGGATTTGGAAGACATGTTTGCGGATCCTTCGATCAGCGGCATCATTTGTGCGGGGGGCGGCTACGGTTCGGCACGCTACACCGATCGGTTGGATTTGCAGCTGATCCGGGAAAACCCGAAAGTGTTCTGGGGATTCAGCGACATCACCTTCCTCCATACCGCAATCGGTCTTTATTCGGATCTTGTCACCTTCCATGGCCCGATGCTCGCTTCGTGCGTCGGAAAAGACAGTTTCAGCGAACTGTCGGCAAAAATGTTCCAACAGCTGTTCGAGCCGATGGAGCTTCATTATACGGAAGAGATTTCACCGCTGAACGCAATTGCAGGGGGCAGTGCACAAGGGGAGCTTGTTGGTGGAAATCTATCATTGCTATCGAATACGATCGGGACGAAATTCGAAATCGATACGAAGGGCAAGCTGCTGTTCATTGAGGATGTCGGCGAGGAACCGTATCGGGTCGATGGCATGTTAAACCAACTGCGCATGGCAGGAAAACTTGCAGACGCTACGGGCATCATCATCGGCGATTTCTCTGACGTTGAGCCGAAAAAGCAACAAAGGACCTTGTCGTTGGATGAAGTGTTCCGCCATTATTTGGGCGGCTTGAACAAGCCGGTTGTGGAGGGCTTCAAGATAGGCCACTGTGAGCCGCATTTCGCGATTCCGTTAGGGGTCGACGCGAAACTTGACGCAGATCATAAGACATTGACGATTTTGCCGGGGGTGGAATGAATGCGCATCCGTTCAATCGAAACAATTCCCGTCGCAGTGCCGCTGACAAAGCCGTTTAAAACGGCGCTTAGAACGGTGACGACGGCCTATGCGATCTACGTGAAAGTGACCTGTGAAGACGGACGAACCGGTTGGGGGGAAGCACCCCCGACCCACGTCATCACGGGCGATTCACTTGGAAGCATTACATACACGATTGAAGAGGTCATTGCTCCACTTATGCTAGGGAAGGATTTACGGAATCGCGAGGAGGTCTTCCGCCTGCTGAAACGGTCGATCGTCCGCAATACAAGTGCGAAGGCCGCCGTCGATATGGCCATCCATGATTTGCTTGGCCAGTCGGCGGGAATGCCACTCTTTCAATTGCTCGGCGGATTCAGAAGTGAAATCGAAACCGACTTCACGGTGAGTGTCAATGACGCCGCTGAAATGGCGGACGATGCGGAGCGTTATATTGCGGAAGGCTTCAACGTATTAAAAGTAAAAGTCGGCATTGGGGACATCAGCGAGGACATCGGGCGAATTCGTGCCATCCGGGAACGGGTCGGGGCAGGACCGAAAATCCGTCTCGATGCGAACCAAGGGTGGAAGCCGAAAGAGGCTGTCTTTGCAATCGGTAAAATGGAAGACGCTGGGCTCGACATCGAATTGATTGAGCAGCCGGTGCTTGCAGATGATATTGATGGTCTTGCGTACGTGACGAGTCATACGCTGACGCCGATCATGGCGGATGAGAGCGTGTTTTCCGCGAAGGATGCACTCCGTGTGTTGGAGCGGCGGGCAGCGGATTTGATTAATATCAAACTTATGAAATCAGGCGGTATCCATGAGGCACTTAAGATCAATGCTTTGGCGGAAACATATGGTGTCGAATGCATGGTTGGCAGCATGATCGAGACGAAACTCGGGATTACGGCGGCAGCCCATTTTGCAGCGAGTCAGCCAAACATTACGAGATTCGATTTCGATGCCCCGCTAATGCTTGCGAAGGATATTGTCGAAGGCGGGATCGTCTATGGAGGAAGGGTCATCCGAATGCCTGAAGGACCTGGGCTCGGGCTGGATCAGAAGGGAATGGGACTGATTGGGAAGGGGGCAGGACAATGACGGAGTTGACAGTGAATATGTATGCGTGTGCAGTGCCGGTTGCGACAGTCTGGACTTCGCCGGAATCCGCACGGGAGATGGATACGGACGGGGTATCAAATCCGCTTCATCTGAACAAATGGCTGGAGAAGCTAGCGTACGAAGAGAGGCTCGACCTTTGCAATGGAAACCGGGTACAGACGCAAATTCTATACGGCGAACCGGTTATCGTCGACGAAATCGCGGGTGAATGGGCAAAGGTGATTGCGGTATGGCAGCCATCGAAGAAAGATGAACGAGGCTATCCGGGATGGGTGCCGCTACGTCAACTGAAGAAGGCGACTCCGTTGGCGGAAGCTGGTGGATTTGTGAGAGTGGCAGTTTCGAAATCGCAATTATGGAATTTGGACGGGACGCCGCATATCATTGTTCCGTTCAATACAATCCTGCCGCTGACCGATGAAAGCGACGACCATTTCCATGTGGAAACGCCGGACGGAGAGGCGTTACTCCTGAAAGCGGATATTGTGCGGGCGGCATCTGTCCACACATTCAAAAAGCGTAATGCGGCAGCCGCCGTCGAAGAAGGGCTTGCCTATTTGGATCTTCCGTATTTCTGGGGCGGCATGTCGTCGTACGGCTTTGACTGTTCGGGCTTTACGTACAATATGCTGAAGGCTTGCGGGCATTTCATACCACGGGATGCAGGCGATCAGGCGAAAAGCGGCGTGGAAGTACCGATGGATAAACCGGAGCGATGGGAAAAGGGCGACCTATTATTCTTTGCAAATGATGAAGGGAAAGGCAATGTCCGGCACGTCGGGTTTTATTATGGAAATGGGTTGCTTCTGCATTCTCCATCGACGGGGCAATCGATTGAGCTATTGAAACTTGCAGGTTCGAAGTTGGAACGGGATTTGTGCGCAGTGCGCCGTTACGGCAATGATGAAGGGGGAAGTTGAATGGCTGGAGATGTGATTTTATCCGTACAGGACTTGAAACGCCATTTTGACGTGGGTAAAGGGTTGAAGCTGAAGGCGGTCGACGGCATCAGCTTCGACATTTTCAGAGGGGAGACATTCGGGCTTGTCGGTGAATCGGGCTGCGGCAAATCGACCGCAGGACGGACGATTCTGGGCCTGTACAATAAAACGGACGGCGAAGTTCTTTATGAAGGGCGCAGCGTCCATACGATGACCGATAACGAACGCCAGCGCTTCCTGAAGAAGATGCAGATGATTTTCCAGGATCCGTACGCCTCATTGAATCCACGTTCGACTGTTTACGAAATCATTGCCGAGCCGATGCAGATACATGGAATGTACAAGTCACAGGCGGAAATGCGGGCGCGTGTGAATGAATTGCTTGAAGACGTCGGCTTGAACCGGGATCATGCGAATCGCTATCCCCATGAGTTTTCCGGAGGTCAACGGCAGCGTATCGGGATTGCCCGGTCGCTTGCGCTCGATCCAGAATTCATTATTGCAGATGAGCCGATTTCAGCGCTTGACGTGTCGGTGCAGGCGCAAGTCGTCAAACTGCTTCAGCGGCTGCAACGTGAAAAGGGATTGACTTATTTGTTCATCGCGCATGATTTGTCGATGGTCAAATACATTTCCAACCGGATCGGTGTCATGTACTTGGGGCATATGGTGGAGCTTACGACGAGTGCGCAGCTGTATGATAAGCCGTTGCATCCATATACGGAAGCGCTGCTGTCGGCGATTCCGATTCCGGATCCCGACATTGAGGAATCGAGGGAAAGGATTTTGCTCAAAGGCGAGCTGCCGAGCCCGATCAATCCGCCATCCGGATGCGTTTTTCGGACACGCTGTCCGTATGCGATGCCGGTCTGCGGAGAGCTGAAACCGAAATGGCTTGAAAAGGAAGAAGGGCATTTCGTTGCCTGCCACTTGCATGACGAGGAAGTGATGCAACGGTCGGATGCGGTGAGAGTGCCGGTAGAGTCGTCCTGATAAATCGGGGCGGCTTTTTTTGGTTAAGGAAATTTCTTGAGGGTTATTTGTGAGTCAAAGGTCCCGAAATGAGCATAACCTGCTGAAAATCGCGCATAACTAGCCTCGGTTCGCGCAAAACCCCCTCGAAATCGCAAATAAGTGACCCGAGATCGCACAAAACTTATCCGGGCAGCCGACTAGGTTTGCTCCGCGGGCGTCAGTGTGGGGAAATCGCCGCTAACGTCGCGATTCCCAAGAAAAAACTTCCGGATTCCGTTAAAGTTGCCAATGAAATTCGGTTATCTTATAATAGTATCGTTGTAACTCCTCAATTACCTCTTTCGGCCTGCATCGTGCCAGGTTCCAATCAATCGGGCAAGACTGCCCTTTATTGCATACTCTTGCAAGACACAAGAAATCAAAAAAAATGAATAGGATAGGTGGACGGAGTAGAATACTGTCTACAGTTGTCTAAAATGTCTGATTAAAAATTCGGGGGTGTTTTTCGTTGAGGTTATCACCAGTTGAACAGGAAAAACTAATGTTGCATGTGGCGGGAGAGCTTGCCATCAAGCGTAAGGAGCGCGGGGTGAAGTTAAATTATCCCGAGGCTGTGGCTTTTATTTGCCATTTCATCATGGAAGGTGCACGTGACGGAAAGTCCGTTGGGCAGTTGATGAGTGAAGGCAAGCAGCTGTTGACGGTGGACGATGTGATGGAAGGCGTCGGTGATATGGTGAAAGATGTACAGATCGAGTGCACGTTCCCGGATGGAACGAAACTGGTCACTGTGCATCACCCAATTCAATAATAGAAGGGGGTTTTTCTTTTGAAACCAGGAGAGATCAAAGCTGCTGAAGGATGGATTGAAATTAATGTGGGGCGTGATACGAAAACGGTGAAGGTCGCGAATACAGGCGATCGTCCGATTCAAGTCGGGTCTCATTTTCATTTCATTGAGGTGAATAAGTTTCTTGAATTCGATCGTGAACAGGCGGTCGGCATGCATTTGAATATTCCTTCCGGGACGGCGGTGCGTTTTGAGCCGGGCGAGGAGATGGAAGTGGAACTTGTCGAGTTTGGCGGAAGGCGCCATGTATTCGGTTTGAATAAGTTGACGGAAGGTTCCACTCACAAAAAGGATGAAATTGTCGAGAAAGCGTCGGATGGTGGATTTAAAGGAGCTGACAGTTAAGTGAAAATTTCACATGAACAATATGCAAGGATGTTCGGCCCGACTGTGGGCGACAAGGTCCGTTTAGCGGATACCGATTTATGGATTGAAATTGAAAAAGACTATACAACCTACGGGGACGAAGGTATTTTTGGCGGCGGAAAGTCCCTTCGCGTGTCGATGGGGCAGAACGGTGAAAAAACTTCCGAAGACGGGGTATTGGATACGGTCATTACGAATGCCACAATCATTGATCATACGGGAATCGTGAAGGCAGATATCGGAATCAAGAATGGAAGGATCGCCGGCATTGGCAAGGCGGGGAATCCGAATACGATGGATGGTGTCGATCAAGGCATGATCATCGGTGTCGGTACGGAAGTGTATGGGGGAGAAGGGTTGATTGCGACAGCGGGTGCAATCGACACGCATATTCACCTCATCAGTCCACAACAGGTGGAGGTCGCATTGAATGCGGGAACAACGACATTCATCGGCGGAGGGACAGGTCCTGCGTCAGGTTCCACTGCGACTACGGTGACACCGGGGAAATGGCATATGCATAGGATGCTTCAGCAAATCGAAGACATTCCGTTGAATATCGGTATTTTCGGAAAGGGAAGTGCGGCTTTTCCTGCGCCGCTAGTTGAACAGATCCGTGCGGGTGCAATCGGTTTGAAGATCCATGAGGACTGGGGAGCGACTCCGTCTGCATTGGACCAAAGCTTGACGGTGGCGGATGAATATGATGTTCAGATCGCTCTGCACTCCGATACGTTGAATGAGGCTGGATTTGTCGAGGATACGATCAATGCAATCAATGGACGGGTCATCCACGTATTCCATACAGAAGGTGCAGGTGGAGGCCATGCGCCTGACCAGTTGAAGATGGCGTCACTGCCGAATGTATTGCCGGCGTCGACGAACCCGACAAAACCGTTTACAGTCAATACGATCGATGAGCATATGGACATGCTCATGGTGTGCCACCATTTGAAGCGCGACGTGGCGGAAGATGTCGCTTTTGCGGATTCACGTATCCGTCCGGAGACGATTGCTGCGGAGGATATTATGCAGGATCTTGGGATTCTTAGCATCATGTCATCCGACTCCCAGGCGATGGGCCGGGTCGGGGAAGTGGCAATCCGGACGTGGCAGACGGCGGATAAGATGAAGAAACAACGAGGTCCACTCCCGCAGGAAGCAGAGAAGGACAATGATAATTATCGCGTTAAGCGTTATATCGCAAAATATACGATCAACCCTGCAATCGCCCAAGGGATTTCCCATGAAGTCGGTTCGATTGAGGATGGGAAATTGGCGGATATCGTTTTATGGGAACCGGCATTTTTCGGCATCAAGGCGTCAGTTGTCATTAAGGGCGGCATCGCCGTGTATGCAGCGACAGGTGATCCGAATGCTTCGATCCCGACACCGCAGCCGTTCATGGGCCGCCGGATGTATGGCTTCCACGGGCAAGGACCACAAAATTCATCTATGACCTTCCTACCGAAAATCGCGGTGGAGGAAGGCCTTCCTGAACAGCTCGGGCTGAAGAAGATGATCGGAACGGTGAAAAATTGTCGCAACGTTTCCAAAGCGGACATGAAGCATAATAGCGAAATGCCGGTGATCGATGTTGATCCGGAGACATACGAAGTGAAAATCGACGGAGAACTCGCCACATGCGAACCAGTCGATGTTCTACCTATGGCACAGAGATACTTCTTATTTTAAAGCGAAGGGTGCCTGCCTAGGGGCGACAGACATAAGACGAAGACGCGCAGTGGGACGATTTTTCCACGAAACGGCTTTGCCTTATGATCCGAGCCCCTGGCACCCGGAGTCTGGATGTTAACTTATCTTGAACTAGAGTCTTTGCAAAGAAGGAGAATGCAAGATGCTAATTGAAAAAATCATAGGCAATATCGGTGATACAGAAGAAATTCCAGGAAAGCGCATCGAGTGGGTCGAACTGGAATGGGAAGAACTAAGCAAGCGTATTTTGCGGACAGAAACGACAGAAGGCACAGATGTCGCGTTGCGCCTCAACCAGGAAGAGCCGTTGAAATACGGCGATCTTTTGTTTGAAGACGACAATCGTGCCATCGTGATTCGGACGAAAATGGAATCGGTCATCGTCATCCGGCCGAAAGATATGGTCGAAATGGGCAAGGCCGCATTCGAGCTTGGCAACCGTCATACCCCTTCTTTAATCGAAAAAGATGAAATTGTCGTTCGCGCAGATCACACGTTGGCGCCATTACTAGATGAGGTGGGTGTGGACTATGAAACAACAGAACGACGATTCAAGCAACCTTTCAAATACCGTGGCCATTCCCACTGATATACAGTTTCTAAGACTTCTCCAAATCCACGATTCGGCGTTCCCGATCGGCACATATACACAATCCTACGGGATGGAGACGTATATCCAGGATGACGCAATCCGGACGAAGGAAGAGCTAATCGCTTTTTGTACGACTTTTCTCTATCAGAATCTCGTATATGGCGATGCGATCCTTATTCAGGAGGCGCATAAGGCTGCAAAGGACCGGGACATCGATCGGCTTCTGCATTTAGAAAATCTTTGCGGCGCTATCAAGCTTGCGAAGGAGTCCAGGGATGCAAGCGTCAATTTGGGCAGGCAGTTCATCAAAACGGTTTCACCGCTCGTCGAGGATGCTTTTTTCGACGAGTGGAAAAACCGGATCGCTGCGAATGAAATCAAAGGCCACTATGCAATCCTTTATGGCATTTATTGCGCCGTCAATAATATGGATGCGCATTATGCGGTCCTTTCGTATTTATTCTCATCGGTGAACGGGCTCGTCACAAACGCAGTACGCGCGGTGCCGTTCGGACAAAATACCGGTGTGCAGGCAGTGCATCTGCTGGCGGAAGAGGCGGTTGCGGCTGCCGGATTAGTTGCCGGTTTGACAGAAAAGGATATTAGCAATAATGCGCTAGGCATCGAGCTTGCATCGATGAAGCACGAATATTTACATTCAAGATTATTCATTTCATGACAGGAGGCGTTTCTATATATGAAACCAGTACGTATTGGAATTGGGGGTCCCGTCGGATCGGGCAAGACATCGCTCGTCGACGCATTGACCCGTGCGATGCATGAAGACTACAACGTTGCAGTTATTACGAATGATATATATACACGCGAGGATGCTCAATTCCTGATGAATCACGGTGTGTTGGGTGAAGATAGGATTCTTGGTGTGGAGACAGGCGGATGCCCGCATACGGCAATCCGTGAAGATGCTTCCATGAACTTCGCGGCAATCGATGAACTTAAGGAACGTTTCAAAGACCTTGATATCGTTTTCGTAGAGAGCGGCGGGGATAACTTGTCGGCTACGTTCAGCCCTGAACTTGTAGATGGATATATCTACGTAATCGACGTTGCGGAAGGACAGGATATTCCGAGAAAAGGCGGCCCGGCGTTGACAAGATCAGATCTTTTATTGGTCAATAAAACGGACCTTGCACCCCATGTCGGCGTTGACCTTGAACTGTACGAGAGCGACGTGAAGAAGATGAGAGGCGGCCGTCCTTACGTTTTAGCGGATGTACGGACACGAAAAAATGTCGACCAGATCGTCAATTGGATCAAACGGAATATGCTTTTAGAAGGCGCGGGAACAGCGAGTGGTGAGTAAAGTGGCACGGAGGCACCATAACGGCAAACTGGATATGGTGTTTGAGCCAAGAAGAGGCTATACCCGGATGCCGCATGTGTTCCAGCAGCCACCTTTAAAGGCGAGCCGTGAGCTGTACGAAGGCAAGGATCCAACAGCGACGGTATTTGTGATGGAGTCGTCAGGCGGAATGGTAGCGGGAGATCGCAATGATATTACGATCCGCCTGTTGCCGGGAAGCAAAGCGAGAATCATCCAGCAATCGGCATTGAAAGTGTACCGGTCGCATACGGGCGAAACGTGCGTTCAATCGATTGACGTGCAGCTTGAGGAAGAGTCGCGTCTCGAATGGATGCCGGAAGTGATCATCCCATTCGCTGATTCCAAATTCCAGATGGAAACGACAATCCGTCTTGCGAAGGGTGCCACATTACTTTGGGGTGAAATCATCGCTCCAGGCCGGGAGATGCGCGGTGAAGTATTCGATTTCTCTTCATTGAAATCAATGATGAAGATCTACGTCGAAGAGGAGCTGCTCGCGTTCGACAGCCTTCATTTCGTCCCGGACAATCTGCATCTAAATGGACTTGGTTTACTTGAAGAGGCATTGTATGTCGGTTCCATTTGGCTCGTTTCGGAAAAGGCCGATGAAATCGATCTGCGGGCGATTCATGAAGCGATGAATGTCGGAGACGGATTAAGGGCGGGCGTGACCAGACTTGCGGGAAATGCGGTGCATTGCCGTTTTCTCGGGGTGAATCAATGGAGACTTCAGCAGGAATTGAAACGGGTATTTTCCGAGCTGGCGGCACTCATATAAAGCGGGGTAAACTATGGATAAACGTAAAATACTACTAATCTTAATCAGTATGCTCCTGCTCGTTGCCGTCGCAGGATGTGGAAAAAAGGCAGCACCTGCCGCGAGAGAAAATAGCCTTATCTATGCTTCGGAATCCGAGTTTGATGGACTGAATCCGATTCTTGAGGAGACGAACGTGGACGCGCTTTTATTCCGCGGGCTTTTCCGTTTCGATGAAAACAACGAACCGAAAGCCGATATCGCAGAGTCATTCGACATGTCCGATGACAAGTTGACATATACATTCAAGTTGCGGGAAGACATCCGTTTCCACGACGGTGAACCGCTGACTGCCGAGGACGTCATATTTACGATTGAAAGTGTGTTAGATGACGAGAATGCTTCGTTCCTAAAGTCTGATTTCCTTGAAGTGGAATCATTGAAGAAAATTGGCGACTTCGAATTTGAACTGAAACTCAAGCGTCCTTTCACACCGATTTTGGATAAATTGACGTTGCCGATTTTGCCGAAGCACGCGTTTAATGGTGTTGATATGCGGACAGCGGACTTCAATAGCCATCCGATTGGCGCTGGACCTTATCAGTTTGACCGATGGGACCGCGGCAACAGCTTGACGTTGAAAGCGTATGAGCATTTCCATGGCACGAAGCCTTCCATTGCTAAAGTCATCTTTAAATTCATCCCCGACAGCAATGTGCGGGCATTGCAATTGGCTTCCGGCGAAGTGGATATTGCTCTTCTCGATCCGGTGCAAGTGGGTGAACTGGAAAAGCGCGATCATGTGAAAATATACAATATCGATACTGCTGACTACCGCGGAATTCTTTTCAATCTGCAAAACAATCTGTGGCAAGATGTACGGGTTCGACAGGCATTCAGCTTCGCTATCGATCGGGCGCAAATTGTAAAAGGCATTTTGAAAGGCTTCGGGGAAGAGGCGTATTCGCCGATCCAAAAGCATGCCTTTCATAATGAAGATATTGAAACGTATAGCTATGACGTCGAGCAAGCCGGACAGTTGCTGGATGAAGCGGGTTGGAAAATAGCAGAAGACGGCTTCCGTTATAAGGATGACCAGAAGCTGGGCTTCACGATTACAGCCCCTGCATCCGACGCAGTGCGTGTCAATATGGCGAATTATGTCGCTGAGGGCTACAAATCGATCGGTGCGGATGTCAATGTGGCGGCGCTTGACTGGAGTGCCATCACGATTGAAGAGACGGATGCTTTCATGATCGGATGGGGCAGCCCGTATGACGCGGATCATCATACGTACATCTTGTTCCATTCGGATGAATCAATTTTGACGGGATCCGGTTATAATTTTGGAAGCTACTCGAATGAAAACGTGGATGCATTGCTTGAAAAAGGTCGTTTATCAATGGATGAACAGGAACGAAAGGCAAGCTATATGGCCTTCCAAGAAGAGTTGGCAAACGATCCGGCATTCGCATTTATCGCTTATGTTAATGCAGTCTATGGCATTCACGGAAATATCGAAGGCGTGAAGGAGCGTACACTTGGCCATCACGGCTCCGGTTTCCTTTGGAATGTCGAGGAGTGGAAATGGAATGACCGTTAAATGGATTGGGAAGCGCATGATGCTAGGGGCACTCGTCCTCTTCATCGTGAGCTTCCTCTCTTTTTTCATAATGCATGCAAGTCCGGGAAGCTCCGCGACGGCGTATTACGGAGGTAATGCCCAGACGTTGACCACTGCTGAAAAGGAGCGGATCAGCAAAGCCTTTGCACTGGATCGTCCATTGATCGTCCAATATGGGGCGTGGTTAACGGAGACGGTGCAAGGGAATCTTGGCGTGTCCGCGAAGGAGGGCCGTCCCGTCGCTTCGATTCTTGGGGAGCGGCTGCCGAATACATTGCTGTTGTTCGGTGTATCGATGTTTTTCATTATTATAGGGTCGATTTGGCTTGGGATGACGGCTGGAATGAAACCTGGGTCGCTGCTTGACAGGGGTCTGTCGGCGTTCAGTATCGCATCCTCTTCCATCCCGGCGTTTTGGCTCGGGATATTGTTCATTTATCTATTCGCTGTCACGCTTGGCGTCTTGCCGTCTTCCGGGACGGGAAGCCTGGGCGGTGACGGCGGTTTTGTTGATAAAATGAAGCATCTCATCATGCCGGCATCCGTCGTCGTTCTGACGCATGTCGGCCTTTACGCGCGCTTCCTCCAAGAGAGTGTCAAAGCAGAAATCGGAAGCTATTATGTAATGGCGGCTAGGGCGAACGGCGTGGAGGAGCGGGAAATCAGGCGGGGCGTCTTACGGAATGCATTCATCCCTTATTTGAATTATGTAGGCGTGACAATCCCTTCGTTTTTCGGGGGATCCGTCATCGTGGAGGCTCTATTTGCATGGTCGGGTCTTGGCCAATTGCTTGTGAAATCCGTCATGGTGAAGGATTATCCGGTGCTGATGGGTGGCATCATGCTGACAGGGCTGATTGTCGTCATAAGCTTATTTGTCATTGACGTGCTTACGTACACGCTCGATCCGAAGCTTCGGAAAGGGGAGTTGGGCGGATGAAATCTCGGAAGAAACTTGTCTTCTGGTGCTCGCTTCTCGGACTGATCCTTGCAGTGACAATGCTATCCGATCTTCTCGCAACACAACCCGTGAATGAAATGGATTTGGACTCCGTTTATTCGCCGCCTGGAGAGGGTCATCTATTAGGGACGGATCATCTTGGCCGGGATGTTTTTTCGCGTTTATTGCAAGGCGGAAAGGTGACTTTGGCCGTTGCAGGCTTATCGGTTGCATTGTCATTTGTCATTGGCGTCATCTATGGCGGTATCAGCGGGTATGTCGGCGGATGGACTGATAGCGTCATGATGCGGATTTTGGAAGCCCTTATTTCGATTCCTTCCCTCATTTTTGTCTTAGCGTTCCAGGCGATCATGCAAGGCGGCATGTGGGGAATGACGTTCATCATCGGTGTGACGGGCTGGTTTACGACGGCCCGGATCGTCCGCTCGGAATTCATCCGGCTAAAGGATGCGGAATATGTAAAGATGGCGAAAATGTTCGGCACACCGGTTTGGAGAATCCTTACAGGGCATCTGCTGCGCAATAGTCTGCCGCCGCTGTTCGTCGTTACAATCTTCAATTTGGCAGGGGCGGTATTCATCGAAGTGTCGCTCAGCTTCCTCGGAATCGGCATACCGCCTTCAATTCCATCGTGGGGAAATATGCTGTACAATGCACAAAATGATCTGTTGATCGGTGCATGGTGGATCGGTGTCTTCCCTGGATTGCTGATCTTCCTGACGATACTTTCCATTAACTTCATCGGCGAAGCGTTGAAGCATTCCGGAAGGGGGCGTTTCCGTGCTTGAGGTGAAAGGGTTATCGGTTGAAATCAATGGAATCCCGGTCGTAAAAGGCAACTCGTTTTTCATTCCTGAAGGGAAAATAACAGCATTGATCGGCGAAAGCGGCAGTGGGAAAAGCATGACGGTTACGGCTTTGCTCAGGATGTTGCCGACTGGTGCGCTAGCTTCCGGAGAAATCCGTTATATGGACACCGATTTATTGAAGGTGACGAATGAAGAGATGGCAGTATTGCGGAAAAAGGAGTTCTTCACAATCTTCCAAGACGCTTTGAACAGCTTTAATCCAAGCGTGAAGATGGATCGGCAGCTGTATGCCTTTTCCGCAGGTCGCGTAGGTGATGATCAGGAAAGCTTCCGAAAGAAGATGAAGGCGATCCTTGGGAAGCTAAGCTTGTCCGGGGATATTTTGAATCGGTATCCATTCGAATTATCAGGCGGTATGCTGCAACGATGTATGATTGCCTGCGCTTTGTATGTTGAACCAGCCTTACTTATTGCAGATGAGCCGACGTCCGCACTCGATAAAGTCGTGCAAAAGGAATTTCTGAGATGGCTTCGATTGTTGAATGAGAGCGGCACGACGGTATTGATCATTACGCATGATCTGGATGTCGTCGCAGATGCGGCGGATGAAATGATTGTCATGCGAAAAGGAGAAGTCGTGGAGACGGGTGCAGTTGCAGATGTCTTGGCGAGGCCGAGGCATGAATATACAAAACGTTTATTGAACAGCCGATTTTAGGAAAGGGGGCGTAGGAATTGCTGAGGGTTGAACATCTATCGAAAAGCTATGGCAGGGGAAAGCAAAGGAAGACCATCCTTCACGACATTAATTTGTCGGTAGGCGACGGTGAACTCGTCGGAATCGTCGGGGAAAGCGGCAGCGGGAAAAGTACATTGGCGCGCCTGATAATGCAATTGGAGCCTGTGGATGAAGGATTGGTTTCATTCACGCCAGCGGGTGATTTCTATGCCTCCTGTCAAATCGTCTTCCAAAACGCGTCCGCTGCTATGAACCCTTCCTGGACGGTCCGTGATATTTTAAAAGAACCAGTACGGTTGATGAAAGGCGATCGGGATGCTTATATCCTAACGATGCTGGGAAAAGTGGGCTTGGAAGAGAAACATTTGGACCGGTGTCCTTCGGAATTAAGCGGCGGTGAACGGCAGCGGGTGAATTTGCTGCGCTCAATGCTTGTGGAGCCGAAGCTGTTGATATGCGATGAAATCGTGTCCAATCTGGATCGGTTGATTCAAAAAGAGATTGTAGAGCTTATTCAGAAGATGAATCGGGAGATGGGCATGGCGATTCTGTTCATTTCTCATGATCTCAAAGTCGTGCAGCATTTATGCGATCGAGTGTATGTAATGGAGGGAGGCAGGATTGTCGAGGAAAGTGTGAAGCGGGATGACGGGTTTTCATTCACACATCCTTACTCCCTGATGCTGTTCGAGTGAGCCTGTTCAACCTTTTTGGAAGTGGGTATACTGTAGAAGAGAATTATAAGGAGATGGACAACTATGGAACAACGGCCGATGAGCCAATCACGCACAATCATTTCGAAACTTGTATTGCCGCCAGACACGAACCATATGCAGACGATTTTTGGTGGAAAGGTCTTGGCATACATAGATGAAATTGCTGCCATTGCGGCAATGAAACATTCGAACAAGGCGGCAGCCGTCACTGCCTCCATCGATTCGGTCGACTTCCTGTCGTCGGCGAAGGTCGGGGATGTACTCGAACTCGAAGCTGTCGTCAGCTCAACAGGGCGTACATCGATGGAAATATTCGTCTCGGTGCATTCGATGGATCTGTTGACAGGCGATAAAAAGCTGACAACGGAATCATTCCTGACGATGGTCGCCATGGATGAACACAACAAGCCGACACCGGTTCCAGGCGTCTACCCTGAAACCGAAGCGGAAAAACGGTTATTCGACACTGGTCCCGCCCGCCGGAACCACCGGAAACTACGCAGGGAAATTAAACATTGATGAAAGCCGCCTTATAATAGGGCGGCTTTTTTCACTATATCTTTGTCAGTTTATCGACGAATTCCGTGAATGATTCCGCCAAGACGTGGAAGTTGTTTCCGTCCCCATCATCCGGCTCAACGTAGACGACATTCGGGGTGTCCCTATTTTCATAATTAAAGGCGAGCCAGGCATGGCCACTACCTGCGAAGAGGACGAGCTGTTGGGGCAATCCCCATTCTTGGATGAAATAGTCACTTAAAAGGATGCCTTCTTCATTCACGCCCATGATCTCTTCCACTTCAATGAAAACATCTCCGCTTTCAATCTGGAAGTCCGCGGGGAATGCCCTATGCGCGGTGTTGACATATCCCCCATTAGCGATTTTCAATAATTGTATAAAATCAGGCGGCAACTTTCTGCCAAGGGTTTCTTCTGCAAGTGTGATTTCTTGGTCAGATGCAGGTTTTTTCATTTGGTCTTGCTTGAATATCTGTTCCAATTCATGTCCTCCTTCATTCCACGGAAAATGTGGCGGCGACGGAAACTTCGTGGTATGGCTCCGTGATGGAAAGGAAAGTTTTGACGAGTCGGTAGTCACCCGGTATGAGGGTGATGCCAAGTGCTTCGACTGAAAATAGTTGTCGACCTTCCTCGCCATCTTTCAGTATGTTGCCGAAATCTCTGAAGCTCGGGTTGTTCAGGAATACAGCGTCTGAATAGGTGATGACATGCCACTTGCCGTCGACTTTCATTTCGATATGATAGAATTCGCCTAAACGGTACGGCTGTCCGCTGTCGTTTCGGACAATGGTGTGGATGGCTGCGGGCGACTCTTCGAATATACTTTCTACAAGTTCCAGTGATAGTCCTTCTTCCGAGTATGATATCTCTTGATCTGGCGCGGGGTCTGGAAGAATGGCGACTGTCGGTTCTTGGGTGCAAGCAACCAATAGCAATAATGCGAGTAGCAGAATGAAAAGCTTTTTCATCGGTATCACCTCTAGATTTAGCATACGGTTAAAACGTCTTGGAAACATTGATTTGTATCAAGCTTTATTGAAACCTCAACTGACCTTCCTCCGTATATGAGGAAAGGAGTGAGTGCGATGAGGACGGGTATCCATGAACGGCAAATGGAGCTGACGATGCTGCGAAATGAACGGAATCGAGTGAAGCGCCGTCTCGACGGGGCGGAGGCGCAATATAAGGAGGCGATCCAGTTGCGCGATCGCCTGCACCGGCAGCTGTCTAAGGAGCAGCAGGATGTTGTGAAGTTGGGCAAATTTTCATTTGGGAATAAAATTAAAGAGTGGACAGGCAAATGGGATGAGCAAATGGAAAAGGAGATTAATGAAGTCGCGGAGGCTGAGCTGAAATATAATGAAGCCGAAAAGACGGTGACCGATTTAAAAGCGGAAGTCGGGAGGCTGCGCGCCGAGATGAACCGGGAGGACTTCCTCTATGTCGATGAGGATTGGGAAGATTTCTTAAAGGAGAAAGAGGCGTGGATCCGGCAAAATGATACTGTGGCAAATGGGACGCTGCAGAAAATTGCCGATGACCGGGTTCGTATCCGATCGTTAGTGAGGGAAATTGACGAGGCGTATGAAGCGGGCGATAAAGCGAAACGGACGCTGGATGCTGCGCTGGATAAGCTAGGCAACGCGGAAGGACTGTCCATGTGGGATACGTTCTTAGGTGGCGGGCTCATCGTTTCGGCGCTGAAGTATTCGGAAATGAATAGTTCGGATGATCTTGTACATCGTGCGCAACGGGCGCTTCGCCATTATGAAACGGAATTGATGGACGTCCAAAATGCCGCGACGGAATCGTTCAATGTGAATCAAAACGACATTTTCACATTTACGGATATTTTCTTTGATAATATTTTCTCCGACTGGGCGGTCCATTCGCGGATTACAGATGCGAAGGGCAAGTTGAACACCGTGCTCCACGACGTTCGCCGCGTGCAGGACCAGTTGCGGCGGAAACACGATGAAGCGATGGAAGAATTAAACCGGCTGGATCAGCAGGAGAAGGATATTATTGTGTCTTAATTGACATATTACACCTTTGTATATACAATGTATATACGAAGGTGGTGTGTCGACATGTACCAAGTGAAGAAATGGGGGAATAGTCTCGGCATCCGTATTCCCAAAACGGTTAGCGATGAACTATTGCTGCGTGAAAACTCCGAAGTTTACCTTTACGTTGAAAATGATCGTTTAATTATCGAGCCAAAACGAAAGTCTCTTCAGGCAATGATTGATGGTATCAAAGAAGATAATATTCATTCTGAAATTGAATTTGGAGAGCCAGAGGGAGGAGAAGCATGGTGAAGTATGTGCCGGAACGTGGGGATCTGATCTGGCTATTATTCTCGCCACAATCCGGGGCAGAACAAGCGGGAAGACGCCCGGCTATTGTTTTATCGCCTTCCGCTTATAATGAAAAATCAGGACTAGTCCTAGTCTGTCCTGTGACTTCAAAACAAAAAGGCTATCCATTTGAAGTCATGCTAAAGGATTCATTAAAAACCTCTGGAATTGTGCTTTCCGACCAGGTGCGTAGTCTAGATTGGCGCGCAAGAGAAGCCAGTTTCATCGAACATATTGATGAGGTAGCACTGGCGGATATACTTGAAAATGTCCGTCTGCTCCTGGATTAACTCACTTCATTCAAACTCCAAAAACTCAACCCGGTTGCCGAACGGATCATGTGTGAAATAGCGGGCACGCCCTGCAATCGGCGGTTCTTCTGAAATATCATATCCGGCCGTTTCCAATCGGGATTTCAATTGTTCAAGCGCATGTACGGTGAAGCCGGGATGCGCTTTTTTGGCTGGCATGAAATCGGCCTGGATGCCGATATGGACTTCATGTGAGCCGCATTTAAACCAGCAGCCGCCACGGGCTTGCAAGTTTTCTGGCTTCGGAATTTCCTCCATTCCGAGCAGGTTGCCGTAAAATTCGCGTGCTTGCTCTTCCGATTGAGGAGGTGCCGCGATTTGGATATGGTCAATACCAGTAAGAAATTGAGTCATCGTCATTCGCCCCTTTTAGGTTGTTACCTTCAGTGTAGATGAGTTGGTCAAGAGAAGCTATGACGGGAAATGGAACAATATGTATAAGGGTTGCTTATGGGTTATTTACTTCGTGATAAGTTATTCGGGCCGAATTCTATAGGTCCCCCTCTTTTGTCGTGATAAATGCCTCTGACAAATTAAACTCTCTATGAATGGGGTGATCCATTAGTCCTGAAGTGACGATATAAATGTGAATATGACCGATAACTTCCTATTAGTGACCGATAACCTCGCTCAAGTAACCGATATCTTCCTGGAAGTGACCGATAACCTTCGGAATTTGATCGATAACTCCATTCAATGACTGCACCGGGACTTTCGATTCATTTCATACAGGTTATTCAATTTCCTTTACATTCCAGTTGTCATTAGTGTACTATGTAACTAATACACCAGTACAGGAGGGGTAGATGGTGAAGCAGTGGAATGGTTTATTGCGGAAGGAATGGGTCCAGTGGAGAGGGCAGATCATTGTGGTGGTCTTCCTGCTACTAGCGGGATTGTTTATATTGCCGTACTTTGCGGGGGTGCTTGTAGCAGGGGAAGTTTCCGTATTCGAAATGACGATGGTCATTGGTTTCGTAGCAGCGGGTGCATGCATATTGGTTCCTATCATTGCGTTCTCGATGATGTTTAATAAGGACATGAAAAGGCCTGATTTATGGTTTCATTCGACAGCCTCCACTGTAAAGCTCGTGGCGGTAAAAATGGTGATGTCATCTGGACTGGGCTTGGCGTACTTGCTTGTTACAGCATTTGTTGTTGCGATTGGTTTTGCAATTACACCTCAACGGGAAGCCATTTTCAATGAGTTGTTGTTCTATGGAAGTTTTCTGATCGGCGGAGTATTTCTCGCTTCCATACAGTTCATGGTTTACGGATTTTTCTTTATCGTCATCGACCAGTTGTTGAAGCCTTTTCTTAAAGGGTTTTCCTTTGTCGTTACATTACTTTTATTCATCATTTCAATAAGGATATACGGTGAGGTTACGGCTTCCGATTTTTACGGAAAATTCATACAGGTAGGCGGTTTCGATTTGATGTCTATTAAGAATCCGGTAATCGATCTCCAATACAATTACTTCACCGTCACGGATACAATTTTGTACACTGGAGAGATTATATTCGCGGTTCTCTTCACTGTCGGTTTGTTCTATTTGGCAATCGCCTTGTTTGAGAAGAGGGTGAGGCTATGACGAGCTGGAATGGTTTATTGAGAAAAGAGTGGGTGCTCTTGAGGTATTCACTGTTCGCCTTTGTCGTAATTTTCATCGTGCTAGCTGTTTCAAGTTTTGCACCTGCGGCGGTTGGCGGAATTGTGGATCCTGATGAGCTCGCTCACATGTTTTCGACGATACTTATCGGTTTCGCCCTGGCATTGTTCCTGCATAGTCTGCAAGTGGATTTGAAGCAGCCGGATCTATGGCTGCATTCACCCGCTTCAATTTGGAAGCTATTATTTGTGAAAGTGGGAATGGTACTACTTTTGATGGTGGGATTTGTTCTGATTTGGGGCGTCCTAGGCGTATTCGCTTATTTCTTGGGAGGTATTGCAGGAATCATCCCAGGAGTGCTAACACTGCAGAAATTGTTTGCCAATACCATTTTCATGATAACGGCGGGCTTGCTAATATGGGTAGTCTATAAAACTTTAGAAATCAGGCATGGTTGGCTGGCAGTACTACTTACACTCATTCCCATCTCGTTTGGGGTAATCATATGGGGATTTCTGATTGTAGTAATGAAGACAATGGATCCTCTCGCCAGCACACTAATCTTCATCGCCGTTTCAATTGTATTATTCGTTAGCGGAGCAATCCTGCTTGAAAAGAAAGTGAGGTACTGACGATGAGCATTGATTTTTTACCGGATAAGCCGATTTACCAGCAGCTCATCGACCGGATTTTGGGGGATATTATGCGTGGCACTTTGAAGGCGGGGGAGAAGTTGCCTTCCGTCCGTGAATACGCAGTTGAAGTTGGCGTGAATGCGAACACGATGCAGCGCGTCTACAGGGAGTTGGAGCAGATGGAGATCACTGAGACAAGAAGGGGGCAGGGATCGTTCGTGACGGAAAATCAAGAGAAAATCAAGGCGCTTCGCAATGAAATGAAGGAGCAGCTCGTGACGACATTCCTTCAAAGTGTGGCGGCATTCGGATTTACGACTGACGAAATTGTAAAGTGTCTGCAGGAACGGGGTGGCGGAAATGATTGAGTTGAAACATATCGTGAAGAAGTATGGCAGTAAAAGGGCATTGCAGGATGTGACTGTGTCGATTCCTAGAGGGAAAGTGATCGGACTTGTCGGTGAAAATGGAAGCGGCAAGTCGACATTATTGAAGATGATGGCGGGTTTATTGACAGCGAATAGCGGCAGCGCGGCGTTTGACGGGCAACCAATTACGCGGCGTATTGCTTCACGAGTTGCCTATATGTCCGACACCGATGATTTCTATACGTACTTTACCGTGCAGCAGCTGATCGATTTCTACGAATCACAATTCGAGGACTTCGACATGGTCAAAGCGAAGGAGATTGTGCAATTTCTGAATGTGTCGCTTACTTCGCGGATAAAAAGCTTGTCCAAAGGGAACCGTGGACGTGTGAAAATCGCCGTGACGCTTGCGAGGGAAGCCGATTACTACTTGCTCGACGAACCGTTTTCAGGCCTTGACCCAATGGTCCGGGAAGATATCGCGAAAGGGCTCATTCGTTTTACGGACCCGGAGCGTCAGTCGGTCATCATGTCGACGCATGAAATTCGGGAAGTGGAGCCGCTGCTGGATGAAATCATCGTCATGCGGGGCGGGCGGTTGATCGCCCATGAGGCGGTCGATGAAATAAGGGATTTTTACGGAATCGATGCAACGAGCTGGATGGTGTCACTTTTCAAAGATTCACAAGTGGAAAGGGAGTTGGGAAAATGAAGCCGGTAGTGGAATTGAAGAATTTATCCAAAACGATTCGAAGCAAGAAAATCATCGACAATTTGAATCTGTCGCTGTATCCGGGGCAGATCACGGGCTTCCTCGGTCCGAATGGTGCGGGGAAAACGACGACGATCAGAATGATGGTAGGGCTCATGAAGCAGACGGAGGGCGATATCGTCATCGAAGGGGTTTCATTGCGGGACAACTTCGAGGTAGGCCTTTCAAAGGTTGGTGTCATTGTTGAGAATCCTGAAATGTATAAATTTATGTCAGGTTATAAGAATTTGCTGCATTTTGCCCGCATGCATAAAGGTGTGACGAAGGAGCGGATCGATGATGTCGTCCGCCAAGTCGGGATGCAAAATCGTATCCATGAAAAAGTAGGGACCTATTCGCTCGGAATGCGTCAACGTTTAGGCCTCGCGCAGGCTATCCTGCACCGGCCGAAGTTCTTGATTTTGGATGAACCGACGAATGGACTCGATCCTGCTGGAATCCGTGAATTCAGGCAGTACCTTCGTAAGATTGCAGAAACAGAAGGGGTATCCGTCTTCGTTTCCAGCCATATGCTCTCCGAAATTGAGCTCATGTGCGACCGGATTGCCATCATCCAAAACGGCAAGCTGATCGATATCCGTGAAATGTCCGAGGCGCGGGAATCGTTCTATTATATTGAAGCAACGCCGGCGGAAAAGGCGAAGCAACTGCTTACGGATGGAGGGTTCACGGTGGAGCCGTTTACAGATGGATTGCTCGTCAATGCGGAGCAACATCAAATCCCGGACCTGGTCGAGTCGTTCATTGCCGAAGGGCTGCAAGTGTTTGCGGTTCAGCCGCATCGGAAAACGTTGGAAGATGAGTTCTTAGAGATGACTGGAGGTGGCCAGATTGCTGAAGCTTATGCAAAATGAATGGATGAAATTGTGGCATAAAAAAGGAACATGGATCATGGTCGGTATTCTTGTCGTCTTGACAGTCGGAATGATGGGCTTGATGAAATGGATTAGCTTGCAGAATATGGGTGGCGAAATGACAAGGGAAGGGATGATCCAGGATCCATCTTCACTGGGCGGAACTGTCTTATTGCTGACGGTCATCGTTGCAGCGGGCATTGTCGCGTCCGAGTTTTCCCAGGGTACGATTAAGATGCTGCTGACACGCCCGGTAAAAAGATGGAAGATTCTTGTATCCAAATTCCTGACCGTGAATCTCTTTGGCATTTTCCTTATGCTGATTGGTTACGTTGTCTATATCCTGTTGGCGATGCTTTTATTCAAATCGGGGGCAGGAGAGAGCTTATCGGATTGGTCGGTTTGGAGCAAGAGTCTGTATATGCTGCTTCTTTCATTCGGTAACGTATTCATCACTTCGACATTCGCATTTGCAATCGGAAGCGTTTTCCGCTCCAGCTCACTCGCAATCGGTCTGTCACTGTTCATTTACTTCACCGGCTCAACGATCAGCGCCTTGCTTTCGAAATACGAAATTGCAAAGTACTTGTTCTTCACACATATGGACCTGACCCAATTCGAAACGGGCATGATGTTAGTGCCTGACTTGACGTTGCCTTTCTCGCTTGCGGTATTAGCCGTTTATATCGTGGTCTTCCTTCTTATCAGCTTTTCGACATTCATAAAACGAGATGTTACAGCTTGATTGGTAGGTATAATTGAACAGAGAATTAATAATTTGCCCAACACCAACCGCGTAAATGGTTGGTGTTTTTTAGTTCTTTTGATTCAAATTAGTTCCTTTTGATGGGTGGATAGATATAGAGAATAGTCGGGGATACTGTCGAATCCAGGCGAGTTTTTCCCAATTTCCTATAATCATAATGTTTGCTACAGTAAGGATAGCAAAACCGAATCTATTAGGAAAAGAGGAGAATGAATGAAGAGACCATTGAAGGTGCTCGCGGTAATGGCGCTTACAGCAAGTATGCTGATGCCAACAGGAGCTGTCTACGCAGAGGACGATTTCCGGGATTTCAAAGAGAATCAGATGAAGCAAAGGGGCGAAACGTTCCGAGTGCTCATCACGGCAACGACTGACCAAGAGTTGCAAGAGCTTCAACAAAACTACGAGCTCCGAAATGAATTCGACGGCCATTCCTACACGACAGATGTGACAGCGAAAGAATTCTCGCTGCTGCAAAACATGCCGCATATCACTGTTGAAAAAGTGGATGTCCTCTCCATCCAGATCGACCCGTCCTCTTTGAAGCTGAATAATGAGGTGGATGCAGCGGCCGCTAGCCAATCCGTTCCTTGGGGAATCAAGGCAATCTATAACGATAATAACTTAACTTCTACGACGGGCGGCTCGAACGTAAGAGTCGCCGTGCTCGATACAGGCGTCAATGTGAACCATAACGATCTATACTACAACGCGGAGCAATGTAAGGATTTTACGCAAAGCGCGTCGCTAGTGAATAATACGTGCACCGACCGAAACGGGCACGGGACCCACGTTGCGGGAACCGCCTTAGGAGAGGGTGGCGATGACCGTAGAGGCGTTTACGGAGTGGCCCCGAATGCAAAGCTTTGGGCGTATAAAGTATTGAACGACTCCGGAAGCGGCTATGCGGATGATATCGCGAATGCAATCCGACACGCGGCAGATGAGGCATACGCACAACGGGTGAAAGTCGTCATCAACATGTCCCTCGGTTCGAACGGAGAAAGTTCGTTGATCACGAATGCTGTAAATTACGCGTATGACCGCGGCGCATTAATTATCGCGGCAGCAGGAAACGATGGCTTTTCTCCTGGTTCAATCGATTATCCGGCAGCCTTGCCGTCAGCAATTGCAGTTGCGAATCTCGAGAATCGGTTGGAAAATAGCACATACCGTGTCGCCAACTCATCTTCCCGGGGCCATTCAAGGACAGCAGGCGATCATATCATCCAAACGGGGGATGTTGAACTGTCCGCACCGGGCACATCCATATTCTCAACTTGGTACAACGGCGGTTACGCAACAATCAGCGGAACATCTATGGCCACACCGCATGTGGCAGGATTGGCAGCGAAAGTCTGGGCGGAAAATCCTAGCTTCACAAACGTTCAACTTCGCGCCAACTTGCAAAATCGTGCGAAAACATATGACATCCTCGGCGGTTATCATGCCGGACGAGGAGACGACATTGCATCCGGATTCGGATTCGCACGAGTACGTTAACATAGCCTCCTAATGAAAATCCCATACATTAGGCCGAAAACAGTCCCATACTCCCCTGGGACTGTTTTCTCATGTGTTCGTTCACTCAAAATGATATGTTTGAATAATAAGAAATTTGCGGGGGTGCAAATGATGAATATTGGATCTATCCTGAAGTACTACCGAATGAAAAACAACTTAACACAGGCAGAACTCAGCAAAGGTGTCTGTTCCATTTCCCATTTGAGTAAGATCGAGTCGAATAAATACATTCCAAACGGCGAAACGATCAATGAATTGTTTAAACGGATGGGTGTTGTTTGGGAACGGGAAGTACTTACATATGAATATTGGAAAGAGAAATTAGAAACTTTCATCATTCACTCGGTCTACTATGATCTGAAATCGATGGATGAGGTGTACAAAGAGCTTTCTACTCAAATAGACTATTTGCAATCGACGGACTTGGTGAACCGGTATGAGCTCTACAAATTACGTTATTATTTATTCAAACAGGACATGCCTCGTGCCACACAACAAGTCTTCATCTTGAAACGAATGGAGACATCCTTCACGGATTATGAAAAAGCCGTATCCAAAGTCATTCACCTGATGTACGACATTTTTTCGCAAAACTTTACAGAGGCGGAAAACCTTCTTGAACAGATAGAAGAGTACCGCGAACGGATTCCCTTTATGTTCGAAGGGGAGCTGTTTTATCAAAAAGCATATTTGCTTCACAACCGAGCACAATACGGCAAATCGACCTACTTTGCGGAAATGGCTGTCGACCACTTCCGGAAGGACTGCAATTACATCCGCTTGCTGCACGCCCAACTTCTGCTTGCCATCAATTATACAAACCGCGACTTCATCCTGCAGGCGGACGCCTTGTTTAAAATAATTCTTCGCAATGCGAAGATGATGGAGATGGATCAGTTGTATCAGGGAGCGCTCTATAATTATTCAGTATTACAAAACCGCAGGGGTTTCCATGAATCTGCCTATGAGATGTTGCAGGAATTAAAAGCGTTGTTGGAACCCGGAGCAGATTATTATCAAGCAATCCTCATTCATTTATTGCAAACCGCCGTTGAAAAGAATAAAGAAATAGATCCGTTGCTGGAAGAATTGAAAGTACTATCGGAGAGGAAGAATGACCCGTATTTAACGATACAGTTGAATTACTTTCGGCATACTAAACTTTCCCAACAAGAGCTTTTCGACTATTGTGAACAAATAGTATTTCCTTTTATGAAAAAACATGGTTATATAGGGGAAGCAAGAAGTATCGCCTGGAGGTTGGCAACCTATTACCGATCCACTGGCGACTACGGAAAAGCCGCGAAGTACAGTTTATATCACTATGAAAAAGGGGAGAAGGAATGATGAAACGAAAATTATCCATTATCTTGTTGACAGCACTGCTTGCTGCATTTGCAGGAACAGGAAGCGCTTTGGCATTGGAACCGGATGACAGCGTACACACAAACACTAAAGGAAAGGACAATCTAACACCACCATCGATTTTACCTCCACAAGTATAAGAAAAAGGTGTTCCACAGCCAATCGAGGCCGCGGGACACCTTTTCAATTTACACGCGCGATGCCGCGATTAACCAAAAAAAAGCACTTCAACAATCACTTATGATTGTTGAATGTGCTGACAAGACCAAATGTTGTACCAAGGATGATAAAAGCGAACAGCGTGTACATGATGTATAGGAACCACATGAAGACTTCACTCCTTTTTATCGTAAATCCTACATTCCATTGTAGCATCACTTCGGGAAGGTGGCAACGGGAGAAGCGAGGTTGTCGGAATAATGATGCATGGCGATTTTTGCCGTTGTTCTTGTAGTTATAAAGTAATGATTTGGTGATAATTTATGATATTCAATAGATAACTATCCAGATTCAATAGATAACTTTTCGTATTCAATAGATAAAAACTACGATTCGATAGATAACTTGTCCGATTCAATAGATAACTTTTCGCCAATCCATTGAGGGGGAAAATCTCTTATGGAAAAGGTATGCATGGCATGCTACAATCAGGCGAGGAGGTGGTTTATATTGATAATTAAGAAAAAAGGGAATTCATTTAAACGGAAGGCGTTGGAGAGACTCTTGCGAAGGTTGCCAGAACAACATCCAAGGTTTCCGAGTATGGAAAATGCATTACGATCAACACGGGCCGGTGAAAATGGAGAGAGATTATTAGGAGAGGTATTTCAAAAATATTTGTTTCCATTTGAACATTACATAATTCACGATCTTCATTTGAAATCCACTGGTTACTTTCAAATTGACACGCTTTTTCTATGCAAACAAGGAGCAATCATTTTGGAAATGAAAAATATAGCGGGCCGAATTAGTTTTCCGGCCAACCAGAATCAACTTACTCGGACTCTGGATAATGGACAAGTTGACTCATTTGAATGTCCCTCCATTCAGCTTGAGCGCAACCAACTTTTATTGAGCGATTGGTTTCACGCACGAAATATTTCAATCCCTATTCATAAAGCGGTAGTTTTTCCAAGGCCGCAGCAGCATTTCGAAAATCTGCGTCATAATCTAACAGTGCTTTTCCCCCTTGAAATTCCAATCTATCTACGAAACATCGGAGAACGATCCCCAACTCTCGATGACGATGAGCTGACTAGCATTGCTACGGCTTTAGTAGAGAGCCATCGTGATTATAACCCTTTTCCTTTCTCATCTAGCTACAACATTCCACCGTCTGAATTAATAACTGGCGTCCGTTGCAATCATTGCGGATCCTTTGGCATGCGGTCCATTCATAAAGGATGGGGTTGTGAATTGTGTGGTCATGTCGACCAGCATGCGCACTTAGATTCACTACTGGACTACTTCATGCTTGTTGATAATCGAATAACGAACAAAGACTGCAGAAATTTCTTGCGCCTGGATAGTCATCAAAAAGCAAACCGTATATTAAAGCATTTGGAAATACCTTCTCTCGGAGAAAAAAGAGGCACCTTTTATGTCGCGAGCTTAAAAGACATTGAATCACTATCGAACAGAACAGAGTCGCTAGGTAAAAGGTCTTGATATGGTGATAAGTTCTAGTATTTAATAGATAACCTCCTGTATTCAATAGATAACATCCCATATTCGATAGATAACTCACCGGATTCGATAGATAATTACCTCTATAACTAGTAGCAACTATTTCCTGTGCAAAAGCGTGACAAACTGCCCGTTTTATTATACTTTTGAAACCCTTCCCAGCGATTCGCCGTATTCTAATAAAGCAATAGGGGGGTGTTCCGATGCGGAAGATAGTTGTTATCATAATCATGCTATTCATCCTTTCACCAACCCATGTCCATGCGAAGTCCTTCACGATCGACCGGGTGCAGATCAAAGGGTGGGTGCAGACGAATGGCGATATGCTTGTGAATGAGGTGTTCACGTATACATTGGATGGGGAGTTTTCGCGATTGACACGGTCGTTTCCGGAGAAGCATCTCGGCCAGATTCATAATTTTGAGGCGTATCATATCGCAAGCAAAGACCCCATTGTTGGGGAAATCGATGAATCCACCTTGACGAAAGCGGCGGTGTCTCGAAAAGGCGGCACATACGCGACGGAAATCCAGGCGGAGAATGACACGATGACCATCCTGTATGTTTACAAGATGCAGAACGCGGTGACATCGTACGATACATATAGTGATTTGGCTATCACCTTTTTCGAAGGGAGCAGCAATCACGATATGGACTTGAATAATGTGGACATCACCTTCGCTATGCCGGGCGACGCCGGCAACGACCAGATCCATGGATTTATTCACGATCGAGAAGGGCAGGTGCGGAAGGTTTATCGCGACGGTATTTCGTTTCATACGCCAAAATCAGCCGCATACACAGTGACGGGGACACGTGTGCTGTTCCCTTCGACAATTATGACCGGACAGCAAAAAATCGCAGCGCCGGTTTCATTCGAGGAAGCAATCCGGAAGGAACAGCGGCTCATTGATAAAAAGGAGTCAAGGTGGGCGAATATTCCAGCCGCGAAAAACGTGGCGGATGGTCTCAGCATTTTTTTCATTGTACTGGCCGGCATGCTTGTACTCCTAAGGCAACGAATCCTTTCCTTGTTCGGCAGCACGGATCTTGTATTACAGACCGATCCGTCATATTTGGCTTTTGTCGATCAAAATGGGCGGTTCAATCGGAAAAACTTTCTGGCAGGGCTATTTTCACTCGTCGAAAAAGGAATTATCAAAGCGGAATTGACAGAATCAGCGGCACGGTTCCAAGGGAAGGAAGGCGCACCCGACAAGACGCTTGTCTTTCGCTTGCTTCAGTCGAATGAACAATTGAAAAAATCCAAGCATACATTACTGCCCCATGAACAATATTTGGTGACGTGGCTATTCAAGGGAAGGGTCGGTCATCGGAAATTCCATTTGCACGACATGGCCGGACCTTCAGTACGTGAAGATAAGGAGAATCGGACTTATCTGCGGAAACAGCGGCAATTCCATGGAAACCATGAAATCTGGCATGAGGATGTGCTTAATCTAATGGAGGAGGCGGGTGCCCTTTCGACAAAGGTGCCGAAAATGATGAAGGTAGTTATTTTCCTTTTGCTTACGATAACGACGATGTATGGATTTTACGCGGATGGCGCGGGTGGCTGGGGGATTGCCTTCCCCGCGATTGTTGCTGGCATCGTGTATTATTTTTACAGTACAAACCCTGGAAATAAATGGCCCGCTATCCTATTCTTTATCGGAATGTTTTCTGCTGGGGCACAAATCGTTGCTTCAGAAGTAACAGAAGCTGTCCTTTCTGCGGTCATTTGTGGCGCAGTTTTCTTCTTCTTGATTCCAAAGGCGGTTCCAATCTCGTTTACCGCACTTTACACGAAGATGAGCATTACTAAATACAGGCGACAGATGAAGAGGGGAATACCGGATTATCTCCATTCCGACGAAGCTGACCGGTGGATTACACGAGCTTATTTATTGAATAAATCAAAGAAAAGACTTCCAAGGATTAAAAGGGGTTTGCCTGAATCCTCTTCGCTAGCGCCCCTTTTCGCATTGCAAACGGATCCTCTTTATTTCACCTACTCCACTTGGGGTCCGATGAGCATCAACAAAAGCGGATCCTCTTGGGGAGGCGGATCCAGTGATTCCGGCGGCTACAGTGGCGGAGGTGGAGGAGATGGCGGCGGCGGTGGAGCCGGGGCAGAGTAATAGAAAAAATGCCGGTTTGTAAAAAGACCGGCATTTTCGTCATTGTTTTTCCTTCAATAAATCACGGATTTCTTTCAATAATTCCTCTTTTGCATCAAGAGCAGGCTCTTCATCCTTTGCCGGCTCTTCTTTCCGCTTGAACTTCATTAAGAGACGTACGAATAGGAAAATCGAGAATGCGATAATGATGAAATCAATGATGGATTGTAAAAAGAGACCATATTTAATAGGAGTCGCCCCGATTGCCACCTCGAGTTTTGATACGTCAACCTTCCCAGTGATTGCAACGAGGAGCGGCATAATGATGTTATCGACGAGCGATGATACGATTTTCCCGAATGCTGCCCCGATGACGACGGCAATTGCAAGGTCTAGGACGTTTCCTTTGAACGCAAATTCCTTAAATTCTTTCCACATATTACTCACCCCTTTCAAATGAAAACTAGTTGTTTTTCTCCAATCGTTCGCATATAATGAGAACAAATGTTCCGAATGGAGATGACAGCTATGCGACAGGCTTTACTGAAGATATGCCAACGCCATGAATTGGCTGAAATGATCTATATGGGGGCGGATGGCACACTGACGAAGAGACGCGTGCGCATCCTGGCAGTCGGCATCGATTCATTCACGGCCTACTGCCATCTGCGTCATGAGAAACGTACGTTCAAAATAGACCGGGTCTTGTCCATCCAACGTGTCGTAAGTCGTGAACGGCAGGCCATTTGAATTTCACCACATGAATTCCTCTTCAGGAAACCATCGATAGACTTGCAGATCCACTTTACCGTTTGGCAAGAATTTCACGCCTTCCGCCTCTAGCAACTCTCGCTGCAAACCGCCTTTTTCTTCCCGATCGGAAGGGGTTGATATGCCGCCTTGCGCATTGATGATACGATGCCAAGGCAAGTCGTATTTAGCGCTCATCGAGTGGAGGACCCTGACGACTTGTCTTGCGCCTCGCGGACTGCCTGCTGCGCTTGCTACTTGTCCATATGTCATGACCTTGCCTGCAGGGATGTCCCCGATGATCTGCACAACTCTTTCTGTAAATGGAAGCATGTCATTCCTCCTCATAATGAAACTATCCATATCTCTCAATCGTACACAAGATAAGTGGAAATTAAAATGGGAGAGTGGTCATGTTGAGCAACTTGTTCACGAAACAAAGTTTCATCGGATATCTCATTAAGATTGCCGGAGTTGTCGTGATCGCATGGGGAGTCATCCAAGGAATCATTTCGTTGTCGATGATGGCGAAAATGGGCGGTGGCGAGTTCATGAATGAATGGGGAGAAATGCAGTATGCTAGCGGGCTTACAGGCTCGACGTTGTTTGCATTCCTCGGCATTGTCGCAATACATTTCCTCATTGGATTGCTGATCATCGGATTCGGAGAAGTGATCGATACCTTGCAGAAGATTTATTTCTGCATGGATTCTGAAGCGAAGCAACAATGGGAGGATGAGCGGAAGGAGAAAGAAAAGGAAATTGTCGTGCCGAATCGAGATGTGCCATTTTGGGTGGAGCAGGAAGTGAAGGGCTATTACGAAGAAATGCAATCGAACGTCCAATCCATTGAAAAGACTAGCGATCCGTATGTGTTCAAAATTGCGGTGGATGAGCGCGTTGACTATATGGAAGTTGGGAACTTCGAACCGCGGATTTTATCCGAAGAGGAAACGGCTAAATTCACCGAATGAAAAGGGCCTCGTCAGTCTTCGACGAGGCTGCGTTTCTTCTGATTCTGAAATAGGACGAACAGTAACAACGTAAGTGTAAGCCAAAATGCGCTTGCAATCATGCCTCCGAGGATATCGCTCGGGAAATGGACGCCTAGATAGATGCGGCTCGCGGAAATCATGACGAACATGAAAATTGCAAAGGCCACTAAGGCGATCCTGCCTGCAGTCGATTGTATATGACGCCATAGCAAATAAATGAAAAGCAGGTAGAGACTGAAGGCCATCATTGCATGACCGCTCGGAAAGCTGTAGCCACCCACCTCGGTGAGACGATGGAACTCAGGACGGGGCCTTTTGAAAATGAGCTTCAAAGCTTGGAATAATATAATGGTCCCGATCATTGTAAAGAAAAAGTAGTAGGCTTGGCTTCTAGAGCCGAACTTCCATAGTAGAAGAACGGTCAATGCGATGGTAAGGAGCATGACGACTTTCGTGGAGCCGATGAATGTGAAAGCGAGCATAATTGACGTCAACCAAGACGCTTCCAACCCTTGCATGGCATCAATGACCGATCTGTCAAATCCGCCGACCATATCGCTGAGAATCGCTGTGACTAGGAAAGCAAAGGCACTACCGAAAACAATACATAAAATGATGGCCACAGAAGGGCGAATTGGTGATTCCTTCAACTAGATCATCCTCTCTTCTGCGACATATTGTACAGGAAAAGACATGGTGCTGCATATTGTGAAGTAGGAAAGTGGGGTGGGAATGAATGGAAGTCACGGTGTTGCTCATCTGCGCATATTTGATTGGCAATTTGCTGATGGCAACTGTCATCGGTAAATTGTTGTTCCGACAAGACATCCGCTTAGCAGGCAGCGGAAATCCTGGAGCGCGAAATGCAGGAAGAGTGTTCGGAAAAACCGGCTTTGTATTGACGTTCATTGGAGATGCAGTAAAGGGAGCGGCCGTCGTCTCACTTGCCAGATGGCTAGGGATGGACGAATGGCTTCAACTGGTATGCCTCATTGCCGTCATGGCAGGGCATATATATCCAATTGTCCATAAGTTCCGCGGCGGGCAAGGGGTATCGACGTTCATTGGTGGGATGCTTTCATTCAACCCGATTGTCGTCGCTAGTTTTGTTGTCGTGTTCCTCATTTTTTACCCATTCCTGAAAAACTTCAGCCTCGTCGGATTAAGTGCTATGGCCCTGTCGCCGCTATTCTTGTTTGGATTAACGAAAGAATGGCCCCAAACGGTTGCCGCCATACTCGTCGTGGCTCTCCTATTATTCGCACACCGGAAAGATTTTCCTTGCCGCAAAAGGGTATACATGGCAGTAAGGCGACCCATCCACCGTCTATTAGTTGCGAATGACCCCTCAAATAGGGAAAGGAGAGATCATCTAATGAAAGAGATCCGATCCATTGAAGAATGGGAACAAGTACGGAGTCAATCGAATAAAGAGCCGGTCTTACTGATGAAGCATAGCTCGACGTGCCCGATAAGCGCAGCAGGGTATCGGGAGTTCGAAAGATTCGAAACGGAGATACCGAAATACTATCTGATTGTCCAAAGAAGCCGCCGACTGTCAAATGAAATCGAAAGCGAATTGAGCATCCAGCATGAGAGTCCACAGCTATTCTTACTGAAGGATGGCGAAGCAGCATGGCATGCAAGCCATTACAAAATCAGTCAATCCAATCTCAAAGCAGCCGTACAAGCGAACGGGTGATGAATGCAGACATCTCTTAATGGGATGTCTGTTTTTTATATGTGAATCACTATGTAATTGAACCTCTTGATTTGTCAAACGCATGCATTAGTAATTTAAACTTCTCCCAGACGAGATTGTGCTCGTCGTACCTAAAATTGCATATCACGCATAAACCCTGAAATTCACGCATAACTCCTCTGAATCCCGCATAAACGTTAAAACTCGCGCATAACTCTCCAAACGCACGCATAAACGTAATTACTTACGCATAACTCCAGAAAAACACGCATAAACCTTATATCTCGTTCCTATTCTTTGTGAATGCCTTCACAAAAAATGACACTTGTCATATGAAAAGTTATGACGTTCATCTATTCTGCAAAATGGGTAAGCATACTAGTATGGAAATAAGGAAAATTATCGAGGAGGCGTTTACAATGAGCAAGGAAAAAACGAAGCAATTGCACAAAAATGTTGCACCTTATGCCAAATCGGATTTAAAAAAGAGTGTCATCCAATTGATTAATACGGTTCCGCCTATATTTATTCTATGGTTTTTGGCGTATCAGAGCTTGTCGGTATCGATTTGGTTGACGATCGGGATTGCAATACTCACAGCGGGCTTTGTCGTACGGACATTCATCATTTTCCACGACTGCACGCATGGTTCTTTCTTTAAAAACAAAAAAGCGAATGATATTGTCGGTACGATTACAGGAATCCTCACGCTGTTCCCATATGAGAAATGGAAACGCGAGCACGCGATTCACCACGCGACAAGCTCCAACTTGGATAAGCGGGGCGTCGGAGACATCTGGGTCATGACGGTTGAAGAATATATCGAAGCTTCGAATTGGGTTAAGTTCAAGTATCGATGCTACCGGAATCCCCTTGTCATGTTCGGGCTCGGACCGCTATATTTGGTACTCATTACAGGTAGAGTAAACCGAAAAGATGCACGTTCTAAAGAACGTAACAACACATACTTGACGAATGTCGTTCTCGTCGCACTCTATGCATTCATGGTATGGCTCGTCGGCTGGCAGGCATTCCTCATCGTTCAAGGTTCGATCATGTTTGTCTCTGCTGCGCTCGGCATCTGGCTTTTCTACATCCAACATACATTCGAGGACTCTTATTTCGAGGAAGAATCCGAGTGGGATTACGTGAAAGCGGCAGTGGAAGGCAGCTCGTATTACAAATTGCCGAAAGTCCTACAATGGGCGACTGGCAACATCGGCTTCCACCACGTCCATCATTTGGCTCCACGCGTTCCGAACTACAACTTGGAAAAAGCGCATGAGTCAACGCCGCCACTTCAAATGGCGACGACAATTAATATCAAAACAAGCTTGGAATCGCTCCGCTATAAAGTATATGACCCGCAAAACAAGCGGTTCATCACATTCAAAGAAGTGAAAAACGCGGTCAAACGTGCCACACCAGGCATTAATTTGAATGAATTGAAACGGAAACAAACAAGCTTTGACAGTAAATAATAAGACGCAGCCGCCTTCCTATGAGGCGGCTGTGTGTTTTTGGTACAATGGAAGAAACAGGACGGTGAAATGGATGCAAAAATGGTATAGTATTTTCCCGAAAAATCGGTGGCTCAGTATTTATGCATGGGTCGTTTTTTGCCTATTGCCGTTCTTTTTCATATTTCGGACATGGTCTGCTGTCGGAATCTCAGTCGGGACCGGACTATTAGTACTTTTCTTCATCTCCTATTTCTTTTCAATCAAATCAAAAAGCGGGCTCGTCTATATGTGGGTCAGCTTCGAAATCGTCATCAATATTGTCATGACACTTTTGTTCGGCTACGTCTACCTGTCCATTTTTACTGCGTTTTTCATCGGAAATATCAGATCAACGGTAGGATTCTTCATCATGTATGGCCTTCATATCTTTTTTACGGTTGGTGCGATTGTTACAGGATTTTTCCTGGAGATCAACCTCTTTTTACCGCAAGTCCATTTCATTCTCATAACGGTGATCGGTGTCATCCTGCTTCCGTTCAATCTGTACAATCGAAGCAAGCGCGAAAGACTTGAAGATCAGTTGGAGGACGCGAATGAGCGCATTTCAGAGCTAATATTGCTGGAGGAACGGGAGCGAATCGCAAGGGACCTTCATGACACGCTCGGGCAGAAACTATCGATGATTGGATTGAAAAGCGACTTGGCCCGAAGATTGATTTCAAAAAGTCCGGAAGCGGCGGAACAAGAACTGAATGACATCCGCCAAACGGTCAGCACAGCGCTGAAGGAAGTGCGTGAGCTTGTGGCGGATATGCGTGCGACACGGCTTGTGGATGAAGTGATGCGTGCTCGTCAAATTCTAGCTGCCGCAGAAATCGAATTGAGGATTGAAGGAAACCCGGCCGTGACCCATATTCCGTCAAATTTTGAAAATGTCCTCGGCATGTGCCTGAAAGAGGCTGTCACAAATGTTGTAAAGCATAGTGAAGCGACGGTTTGCAATGTCATTTTCAAGCAGAAGGAAGATGAAGTGTCGATTATCGTCCACGATAACGGAAAAGGGATGAAAGCGGTAAAATCAGTCAGCACGGGCTTGAAGGGCATGAGGGAACGTCTGGAATTCGTGAATGGCTCGCTCGAAATCGAAGAGGAGAGCGGAACGACATTGACGATCCGGATACCGATCGTCATTACACATCAAGTGGAGGAGGGGTAATAGTGATTCGAATCGTCATTGCGGAAGACCAAGGAATGATGTTAGGCGCATTAGGCTCCCTTTTGAATATGGAAGATGATATGCAAGTCGTAGGAATGGCACGGAACGGCGAGGAAGCAGTCCGCCTCGTGAAGGAACATAAACCCGATATTTGCATCATGGATATCGAGATGCCGATCAAGACCGGCTTGGATGCGGCAGAAGAGCTGAGCGGGATGGACTGCAAGATCATCATCTTAACGACATTTGCGCGGGCGGGCTATTTTGAACGCGCGCGAAAGGCCAAGGTTCGCGGTTATTTATTGAAAGACAGTCCGATCGAGGAGCTTGTCAATTCCATCCATGCGATCCAGGAAGGACGCCGGATCTATGCACCCGAGCTCGTCGATATCGCGTACGAAGAGGACTCCGAAAACCCGCTGACCGACCGCGAAAGCCAAGTGCTGGGCCTCGTTGCAGAGGGGAAGACGACGAAAGAAATTGCGGGGGAGCTGTTTCTGACACCGGGAACAGTAAGGAACTACATATCGGTCATTCTTGAAAAGCTGGAGGTCGGCAATCGGATCGAAGCAATTTCGCGGTTTAAGGAAAAAGGATGGTTCAAATAAGTAGTGTTAACAGGTAAAGGAGTTATTCCTTTGCCTTTTTTTCTGCCTGCCTGCAATCGCGTCCAAGTCAAGTCGCTCCGCGTCCAAAGTGAGCCGCTCCGCGCTCAAAGCGATCCGCCCCTCGCTCAAAGCGAGTCAATTCGCGCTCAAAGCGAGCCATCCCGCGCTCAAAGTGAGTCGATCCGCGCTCAAAGCAAGCCAATCCGCGACCAAAGCAATCCCCAACGCTAACCGAAAATCCCAACGTATACCTGATATTTCCACAAATTCAGAATGTCCACCCTTTCGCGAATATGCTATGCTTTTCTTACCAAGATAAAAGGGGGATCTGCATGACACACCACACTTTATACAACGCACAGGATCGAGATAGCCACGACACGCTCGCTTCCTACAGGAACGAATTTTACATACCGGCAAACACAATCTACATGGATGGCAACTCACTCGGTTTATTGTCCAAAAGGGCGGAGCAAACGCTGCACGACTTTCTCAATTCCTGGAAAA